>JBFGQE010000036.1:0-15293 GCA_041564355.1 Gammaproteobacteria bacterium
ACTCGACGTCGCGCTGGCGCTGCTCGGTGGCGAGCCCGGGTCGAACTGGCTCGAAATCGGCTCCGGTCTCGGCGGGCCGGCTCGCTACCTGGCCGCGAATAGCGAGGCACGGATAACCGCGCTCGAGCTGCAGCAGGACCAGCACGAGGTCGCCAGAAGCCTGACCGAGCGCTGCGGGCTTACCCACCGGGTCGAACACGTTTGCGCCGACATCCACAAGATAAGCTGGCCGCCGGGCCATTTCGACGCGATCGTCAGCTGGCTCGCGCTTTACCATATACCGGAGCGGACCAGGCTGCTCGAAAAATGCCATCGCATGCTCAAGCCGGGCGGCTACTTTTATACCGAGGACCTGACCGCGCGTGGTGATATCGATGACGCGCAGCGCAGGATGCTCGAGCGCGATCTGTACGCGATTACACTGCTGCATATCAACCAGTACCGGCAGGATCTCGAGGACGCGGGCTTCGATGTTGGACTTTGCCTGAGCATGAGTTCGGATTGGGCCGAATATGCCCGCGTGCGGCTCGCCGCGTATCGCGCCGACCGCGCGCGTCACCTGCGCGTGCACGGCGAGGCTGCGGTCAATGCGCTGATCGCTTTCTACACCGAAGTGAACCGACATTTCCAGTCGGGTAAACTGGGCGGTGTGCGCCTGTGCGCAGTGCGGCGGGACTGAGGGTGGCAAGAGCTGACAATGAGTGACTGGAAAAACGCGTACCGTTCTTTTTACTATGCCAATGCCGGCCCGCCGCGAGACATTGTCCTGCCGCCGCGGGAGACCGCGCTGCTGGTAATCGATATCCAGAACACTTACCTCGAGATCGATCCGGATCCGGCCGAGGCCGAACGCTGGGCGCCATTTCGCGAGCGCATGAACCAGGTCGTGATTCCGAATACTGCGCGCCTGATCGCGGACTGCCGTGGACGCGGCGTCGAGGTCATTTTCGCGCGTATCGCCTGTCTGAAGCCCGATGGTCGCGACCGCTCGCTGAGCCAGAAAAAGCCCGGGTTTAATTACCTGCTCATGCCGAAGGACCGTGAAGACAGCCAGATCGTGCCCGAGCTGACGCCGGCTGCCGACGATATCGTCGTGCTCAAGACCACCGACAGCGCGCTGACCGGGACCAACCTGCGGCTGCTACTGCACAACATGGGGATTAAACACGTGATCGCGGCCGGCATCTTTACCGACCAGTGCGTCAGCTCGACCGTACGCAGCCTTGCCGACGAAAGCTTCGACGTGATCGTGATCGAGGATTGCTGCGCGGCGGCGACCGAGGAGCTGCATGTCAACGAGTTGAAGTCGATCAACATGATCTACTCCCACGTGGTTCAGTCCGAGGACGTGCTCGCGTTCCTCGATGCCGAATGACGACGGCCGCGCCAGCGGGTAACCCTGCGGTCCTGACGAATTACTTCGAGAACGCCGTGGGCGACGCGCGCGGTGACGAGATCTGGTGCTACTGCGATCGCCCTTGCTACTCGCCCGGTGATCGGCTTGCGCTGCACGTGTCGACGACCGCGCAAACCTTTAGCGTCGAAATCGCGCGCGACGCGCTCGAACTGGAAGTGCGCTATACCCGCGAGGGCTTGCCCGGAAAGCGCTATGATACGCCGCTCGACGCCTCCGAAACCGGCTGCGGCTGGCCGGCCGGATTCGAGTTCGAGATACCGCCAGACTGGCCGTCCGGGGGTTACCGCGTAACCTGCCGCATCGAGACGCGCGCCGGCGGGATTCGCGAGCAACACTACCTTTTCCTGCTGCGCACTGCCGCTTCCGGTCGGCCGCAGCGGGTGTTGCTGATAGCGTCGACCGGAACCTGGTTTGCCTACAACAACTGGGGCGGCTCGAATGCCTACGAGGGCCTGAGCGGAGCGGGCGGCGAAAGTTTCGCGGAGTCGCTGTCGAGCCAGCGCCCGCTCGCGCGCGGTTTCGTCGCGTTGCCGGCCGATGCGCCGCGCGCGGCGCTGGCCGCGCCGCCGGGCCCCGACCAGCCGGTGTCCTACCCGCACATGGACTGGGCTTACGCCAACGGATACTCGAAAAAATACGCGTCCGCGGGCTGGGCTTCTTACGAGCGCCATTTCCTGCGCTGGGCGCTCGCCTCGGGTTTCGATGTCGACCTGGTCTCGCAGTACGATTTGCAGTTTCGGCCCGACGTGCTCGAGGACTACCGCTGTGTCGTGTTCATCGGCCACGACGAGTACTGGTCCTGGGAAATGCGCGATACGATCGACGCCTGGGTCGAGGCCGGCGGTCGAGTCGCCCGCCTGGCCGGTAATTTCATGTGGCAGACCCGGGTCGAAGACGAGGGGCGGCGACAGGTTTGCCACAAGTATCGGGCCTATGAGGACGACCCGATGCGGGATACGCCGCGCATCACGACGAGCTGGGAAGCTCCCGAAGTCGGGCGTCCGGGCGCGCTTTCCTTCGGCCTGAACGCGATCCGGGGCGTCTACGCCGGCTGGGGCGGTTGCGTCGCCTTCGGCGCCGGCGGGTTTCCACTGTACCGACCGGAGCACTGGGCCTTCGAAGGCACGAATCTGGGCTATGGCGACGTGCTCGGTGGCGCGAGCCGCGTCTTCGCCTACGAAGTCGACGGGCTCGATTACGAAATTCGCCACGGCCTGCCGTACCCGGCCGCGGGCGAGAAGGTACCGGACGGGCTCGAGATTCTCGCGGTCGGGCTCGCGTCGAATATCGAGATCGCGCGCGGCGTCAATCCGCGGGAGCTTTTCCTCGGCAACGAAGATTGCGCGTTTCGCGCACGGGTATTGCACGAACAGGTCGACCCGGACAGCATGGCGCGGGCCGGGCGTGGCTCTGGCATGATCGTTTCCTTCAAACGCGGCAAGGGCGAAGTGTTCCACGCCGGCAGCGTCGAATGGGTCGCCGGACTGCTGCGCAAGGATGCGCAGGTCGAGCGCGTCACGCACAACTTGTTAACGCGGTTCATTCAGCAATAAGCCGAGGGTCCGCTTGCGGCTGTGAGCCGGCCGAGCGATTCGCTATAATTCCGCGTTTAGCCACGATTCATGGAGTCGATCCCGATGACCCGAGAATTGCCCGTCGCGCAAACC
The DNA here is from genome assembly GCA_041564355.1 of Gammaproteobacteria bacterium. GTDB lineage: Bacteria > Pseudomonadota > Gammaproteobacteria. The sequence continues at coordinate 3,085 of JBFGQE010000036.1, forward strand.
CGTCTACTGCCCAACGTCGCCAGTGAAGCAACAGGCCCCGTTTATTGCCCGCAGCCGCGCCGGGAAATTAACCAATGAAGGTCAGCGTAACGCCGGTCGCGAAAGCTGACCGCGAGCAGTGGGGATTGCTTTATCAGGGTTATGCGGCGTTTTACCAGGTGCCGATGAACGATGACATTCTCGACGCGGTGTGGGGCTGGATCCACGACGATGCCAACCCGTTTTTCGGCCTGATTGCAAAAGACGCGAACGGCTTTGCACTGGGCCTGATGCACTGCCGGCAAATGCCGTCGCCGCTGCGCGGTGCCCAGGTCGGCTTCCTCGACGACGTGTTCGTCACGCCCGACGCGCGTGGTCAGGGCGTGGTCATGGCGCTGTACGAAGCGCTGAACGCGCTCGGCAAGCAACAGGGATGGCCGTTTATTCGCTGGATTACCGCGGAAAACAATTACCGCGCCCGCGCGATCTATGACCGGTTGTCGGACAAGACGCACTGGGTTACCTACCAGATGCCGATATCCTGATTCCCACCTTCCTCGCGGCAGTCTGCTTCAGCCGGCGATTTCCGAATAAATAAAATCGGGGTCGAAACGATCGGGCACGAAGCTGTCGTTCAGGGCGTGTAGCTGCAAAACAGCTTTTTCACGTAACTGTCGTTTTGCCACCGATAGCCCATGCCGAGCGGCACGAGGAAGGTATCACCGGGCTTGAACTCGAACACGACGCCGTCCGCGTTCGTGATCGATCCGCTGCCCTCGAGGATGTGCATCAATTCACTGCGCTCGATTGTCGTCGCCACCCGTTGCATCGGACTGCAGTCCCAGACGCCGGCCTGGAAATGATTGCCGGGACTCTGGTACAGCGTCAGCCAGCCCATCTGCGGCAGGTCGCTCTCGAACAGTGCAGGGTCCAGGTTTTCCACCGCCGGCAACGCGGCGTCCGGGTCGACTCGCAACGCGGCGAGTCCGGTATCCAGCGGGGCTTCGGGATTGTCGTGAATAAAGTAAAACTTGAGCAGGTACTCGCGTTGTTTCCACTGCACGACGGCGCCTTTCGGGATGATGAGTGCTTCGCCGGCACGAAAGGTCTCCGTATTGCCGTCGGCGTCCTCGAGATCGAGCGAGCCTTCGAGCAGGAGCATGAATTCGTCGACCGGGTAAGGGCACTTGATCTCGTTGTAGGGGGTGCTGTCCCAAACCCCCACCGGTACTCGGCCCTGGGCGGCGGAATAGTACTCGTGCCCGCGCTGCCGTGGGGGAGATTCCGACGCAATGTCTTCGGCTGGCAACGGGTCCCATAACAGCCATTCGGTTGCGGGATCGCCCTCGGGCGAAAAGCGGATAACGGTCTGGTCTGCCATGCGTTTCCTCCGATGCCGTGATCTGGCGAATATAGCACAGGCAAAATAAGGATTATTAGCGGTTTGGCGACGGATTTGCGTTTAGAATCTGGCGCATGATCGACCTCGCCATCCTGTTTGCACTCGCCAGTCTCGTGCTCGGTGGATTCAACGAAGTCCTGTTCAAACGCTACAGCGCGAAGCTTCGTTCGCGCGGCATGCTGATCGGCGGGGCAGGTTTGACCTGGGCCCTGTTGCTGTTGGTCGATGTCGCGTTGCGCGGTGACTCGATAGAGGTCAGCCGCATTGGCCTCGGCTACGGACTGGCCGCGGGTATCGCGGTCGCGCTGGCCAATATCCTGCTGCTCGAGGCGATGCGCCACATGGAAGTCAGCCTCGGCTCGACAATCTACCGTTTGAATACTATCGCGGTCGTGATTTTGGCGATACTTTTTCTCGGCGAAAGCCTGTCCTGGCTGAAATTCTTCGGCATAGCCTGCGGCATCGTCGCGGTATTGTTACTCTACCAGCATCATCGCGTCCACACGGATTACGGGGAGTTAACCCTGGGGCTTCTCCTGGCCGCGTTCGGCGCGCTGTGCCGCGCTATCTACGGGGTGGTCAGCAAGGCCGGCCTCGAGCAGGGTAGCGACATGGACCTGCTGTTGCTGATTGCCGCGTTGTGCTGGATCGTATCGGGTTTTACCTATGCGCGCTTTATCGAGCACCGGTATGCGATCACGCGGACCAAGCTCGCCTATGCGCTGGTTTCGGGTTGCATGGTTTACGGGATTGTACGAACCTTGCTCAGCGCGCTCGCGCTGGGCGAGGCCAGCGTCGTGATTACGATCGCCAACCTGAGCTTCCTGTCCGCGCTCGGCGTTGCGCTGCTGCTGAAAATGGAGCGCATCAACGGGCGAAAGCTCGCGGCGATGGGTTTCGCGGTCGGCGCCATTGCGTTTTTAACCCAGGCCTGACGGGGGCGCCACGGGAATGAAAATCATCAGTTACAACATACAGTTCGGCCGTGGCCTGGACGGCGTCGTCGACCTCGTGCGCAGCTGCGAAGCGGTGCGCGGCGCCGACATTATTTGCCTGCAGGAGGTGGATCAGCACTGGAGGCGCAGCGGTGACACGGACCAGCCTGCCGAAATCGCCGGTCTGCTGCCCACTTATCACTGGGTGTACGGTTCGAGTTTCGACGTCGACGCCAGCGCGCGCTCCGCGCACGGCGCGGTTATCCATCGCCGGCGCCGCCATGGCAACCTGGTTCTGTCACGCTGGCCGATATTGAGCTCACGTTGCTTCAACCTGCCGAAACAGGATTACACCGACAAGTTCAACATGCAGATGGGATTCATCGAATGCGTCGTTGCCGCCGAGCCTGAGCCCCTGCGGGTTTACAATTATCACGCCGGTTATCTCGGTTCCGCCGAGCGCCTCGAACAGGTCCGGACCTTCGCGTCCGTTTTCACTCGCTCGCCGGCGGAGGGCGGCGCGTGGTCGGGTAAACGCGACATCGACGGCGACGACTGGAGCAACCGACACGATTTTCCGCCGATGCCGGCCAGCGCGATCGTTTGTGGCGACTTCAACGCCGCGCCGGATACCGAGGAATATCGACTCCTGCTCGACTCGACCGGGCTGGTCGATTGCTGGGCGCAGGTGGACTCCGCCGACCTGGCCGCCAGTACCCTGCGAAAAGAGACCAGCGACGATATACGCATTACGGGAAAGGTCGACCATATCCTGGTCACGACGAACCTGGTCCCGGCGGTGCGCGAGGCGGCGATCGACCGTGATGCCGACGGCTCCGATCACCGACCCGTGTCGGTCCGACTCGAGCTATCTTGACAGCGCTTTTTTAACCGCGCCGCTGCAAACCACCCGGTTGTTCTTGACGTATTTTTCGTGGTTATCCTCGACGCGGGCGAGGTCGTAGACGTAGTTGACCATCGTGCCGAAAGAGCGCTGCATGCCGACTTCCGACGGGTTGCCGAGGATGTTGATGCGTTCGAGGATCGCGCCGTTCTTCAGATGGAAGCGCGCAACCGGGTCGATCGGCTCACCGAGATCGGTGGTTTCCTTGAGGAAATAATGCGCAACCTGTTTTTCCATGCGCTCACGTAGTTTATCGTCGGCGTCGGCGTCGAAGTTTTGCGTCAGTTCGAGCAAATCGGTATCCGACTCGGCACGTTGCCGCAGCCAGTCGCCGAATTTCGGTACCGGCGATATCGTCGCAAAGGTTTTCAGTTGCGGGTAGCGCATCTTCAGGTTGGTTGCGACCTGCTTGATCAGGAAATTGCCGAAGGACACGCCGGCGAGCCCGCGGTGACAGGTCGAGATCGAGTAAAAGATCGCGCAAGTCGGGTTGTCCGGCGTTTCCTCCGCCGGATCGCGATGCAGAATTTCGCCGATTCCGCTCGGCACCTGCTCGGTTAGCGCGACCTCGACGAAAACCAGTGGCTCGTCTTCCATGGACGGGTGAAAAAACGCGTAGCATTCACGGTCATCCGGCTGCAGCCGGCTGCGCAATTCGCTCCAGCTCTTGATTTCGTGCACCGCCTCGTAGGCGATTATTTTTTCTAGGATATGCGCCGGTGTGGTCCAGTCAATCGGTTCCATCAGCAAGAAGCCACGATTGAACCACGCGTTGAACAGGTGATGAAAATCGGTATCGATTTTCTTCAGTTCGGGCTTATCACGCATCACGGCGAGCAAGTGCTCGCGGATCTTGACCAGGCGCCGCGTGCCGCCATGGGTAAGATTGATGCGCCTGAGTAATTCCTGGCGTGACGGTTCCGACGCCGCGGTAACGCGTACCAGATTGTCGGCATCGGGGGTACGTTCGTAATCCTCGATCGCGGACTTGATTTCGTCTACATCGATGTCGAAGTCGCGGTACAGCAGATCGAAAAATCCGCTTCGGCCCTCGTCATCCAGTTTTTCATAGGCATTCAGGATCCGCTCCGCGAGCAGCAGGCTGGAGTACTCGCCGTCGGAATCCATCATCATGCGACACAGTGATTCGATGCTTTCGGTTTCTTCCTTGAACAGGTGCTTGCGCAGCGCCGACGGTGCCCAGCGACCCATTCGCAGCGATGGCATCAAGTCCTGGAATAATTGCATAACGGATCAACCTGTCGTTCGTGCCGCAGTTGCGGCGATTTATCGATGGCGCGAGCAGGATGGCCTGCTCGGCGGCGCAAAGGCGGAATAGTGAATGTTACCGGTCCGAATTTCAATACGATAGTTGGACGGCAACGGAAGCAAAATGTTCCGGCCCAGGGCCTGCAGGGCAGATGCAGGATGTAGCAACTACCGGTAGATGACTTCGGCGGTGAAATTGATCGTCGTGTCGTCGTAATTCAGGTGTGATTTGAGTTCCTGCCAGACCGACTCGGAATTGATCACGCGCACGTGATCGAAATTGCGCGTGACCATCAGTTTGGTCAACGGATAGCGAGCACAGAATAGCGTCGAATCCTTGATCGAGCTCTCGGTGTCGGATTCGTCGTGAACGATCACGCTGACGTCGCTGTAACGGTCCAGGTTGCGTCCGAGCTCCAGTTTCTGGTATTCGCCACGGTAAATCCTGCCGAAACGATTCGCGTATTGCTTGACCAGGTCGGCATGCAGGCCGAGCTTGACCAGCCTCTTCAGGAAGTAAAGCTTGTAATTGAATACCGGGGAAATCAGGAACAGTCCGGCGTCCTTGAGCATCGCCGGGCGCGCGTTGGCAATTGCGATACAGCCGGTGGAGTGACCCACGACCGCGCTGAGGCCCTCGTTCGGATTGCGCCGTACGTGGTTCAAAATAAAATTGGTAGTCGTGATGCATTGCTGCAGGGTTGCGGGCTTGCGCTCGCTCATGCCGTGGCCGAGATGGTCGAAGGCCAGCGCGGTGAAGCCGCACTGCGCGAGACCGCGCATCAACGGGAAGAACTGGCTGGCGCTACCGCCCCAGCCATGCACGAATACCACCGTCGGACCCTTGCCGGTCTGATAGGCCTGAATTTTGCCGTCGTCGGAATTAATCGTGATTTCGGCAAAGCCGCGCGGCACGCGCAGTTTGCGCGATTCGTTACCCTGCGCGATGAACAGTCTCGAGTCGATTTGACTGGTCGACCAGGCGGGCAGCACCCGGTTGACCAGAATGCCAAATTTCTTGGCAAAAAAGCCGTGGAGGCCGCCGAAGCCCGGGATAGGGGGTATGGAGGATGTTTTTTCCATGGCTGGTCGATGCCTCTCTGGTTATGCCTTTAAAGCTTAGTCGAATTACGCTTCGAGACGCCCTTTGCGCCCGGTAAATAAGTCACACCCGGGACATGTAATAGTTTGCTGAAAGGCTCTGCGGGCGCGTCGGGCGGGCTTATCGCAGCGTTTCGGCTGCTTCGCGATAACCGGTCAATACCCCGCGGGTATTGACGACCGGCACGCGCTCTCGCGCTTCGAGAGCCTCGATTGCGTCCGCGCCGAGCGCACCGAGACGACGCAGCAGGGCGAGCAGCGCGACGCCGCTTGCATCGCCGTTACCATCGTCGATCTTGAGCGCGACACCGAGGCCAGAATCCGCCAGCGCGGCAATATACACCCCGTCCGCGCCGCTCTTGACCAGCAGCCGCCGTCTGGCCTGCCGCAGAATCTCGGTATCGAGGCGGCCGCTGCCGGCCAGGAGTCGCGGATGTTCTCCGATCGCCGCGCTGATCCGGGCGATGGCTTCGCTACGAGCCGCGGGTAAATCGTCGGGTGCCGCGAATCTTGCGAATGCGGTTGCGATGGAACGCAATGGCATCGCAATCACCGGGATGCCGCAGCCGTCGTGGGATTGCGGCAGTTTGCGCATATCGACGCCGGCCATTTCACCAAGCGCCTCGAGCCAGCGCTGCTGCGCCGGGTGATCCGGCTCGATATAACCCCGCGTCGGTTCGCCGAAAAACCGCGCGGTCGTGAGCATGCCGCAATGCTTGCCCGAGCAATTATTGTGAATTCTCTCGGGCGCCTGGCCGGCAAGCAGCAGTTCGCGGGCGGAGGTTTCGTCGAGCGGCGGGTGCGCGCCGCATTCGAGCGCGTCGCGGTCCAGATCGATACGGCGAAGCCAGCCATCGATGGTCTCGACATGGATCGTCTCGGCGCTGTGCGACGAACAGGCCAGCGCAATCTCGGCCCGGCTCAGGGCAAAATGTTCCGCCGCGCCGGATTCGAGCAGCGGCAGGGCTTGCAGCGGCTTGATCGCCGAGCGCGGATAAACCAGCGCGTCGGTATCGCCCCAGGCGTGTACCAGCCGGCCGCCGGGATCGCAGACCGCGATCGCGCCGCGATGACGGTTTTCGACGACGTCGCCGCGCCGGGTATTGACCAGAATCGGATTCGACATGATGCTCGATCGGCCTTTGCCAGGGTAACCAGTTTATTACACTGGCGGCCTGAGCGGCAGCCGAAATCGCTGCAGCGTGATCAACGCGACGCCGAATACGGCGAGGAATCCACCCGTGGCGATTTTTAGCGTCAGCGATTCATCGAGGAACACGATACCACCGAACACCGACGTGACCGGCAGCAACAGCAGGAACGGCATGACCTGGTTGACGCTGTAGAGTCCAAGCAGGCGATACCACAGCGCATAGGCGAGCGCGGTCATGATCAGGCCGAGATACACCACCGCGCCCCAGGCCGCGGGTGACGCGGTTTCGATCTGGACCAGCTGGTCGGATTCGAGCAGCCACGACGCGATGTACAGTTGCGGCGTGGCGAAGATTGCGACCCCGCTGATCAGCCTGAAGCCACCGAGATTGCCCAGTTGCTTGATCATGATTTGTCCGACCGCCCAGGTAAAGGCGCCGCCGATTACCATGAACGCGTAAATCAGGTCGCCGGCGAGCTTTGGCTCACCGACGATCAGCACCGCACCGCAGAACGAGATAATCATGCCGAGCGCCTGTTTCGGCGAAATCCGGTCGCCGAGCACCAGCCACGCGAGTAACAGGCCAAAGGGTACTTCGAGCTGGACCAGCAGCGCCGCGGTGGAAGCGTCGATGCCGCGCAGGCCGTTGAAGGTCAGGCTGTACTGTAATGCCGCGCTGACCAGCGAAATCCAGAACAGTTGCTTGCACAGGTGTAACGGCGGACGCACGAACCAGACCAGGCACAGCGCGGTCAGGGTGAAGCGCAGCGCCATGAGCAGGATGGGGGAAAAATGCGCCATCGCGGCCTTGGCCACGATGAAGCCCATTCCCCAGATTACGGCGATCGCGATCGCGAGGCCGACGTCGAGCGGCTTCATTCAGCGTGCTGACTCGAATCGTTCGGCATCATGTCGCGAGGCGTTTTTGCCGCTAGGCGCGCACCACGGTGACCGAGCAGCCGGCGTGGCGCGCGACCCGCGCCGAGTTCGGGCCGAGCAGGAAATCCGCCAGCGACGGGCTGTGCGCACCCATGACGATATGGTCGATATTCAGGTCTTTCGCCGCCTCGACGATTTCGCGATAAATCGTGCCGTTCTCGACCACGACGCCACCCAGCATCTCCTTTGGCACGCTCTTTTTCGCCATATCCTTCAACTCTTTCGCCGCCTGGTCTTTCCATTCCTGCAACGGATACTCGGTCGAGCCATGCATTTCGCCGCGAATGGCGTAACGCTGGTCGAGGCCCGCGATGATGCCGGGGATGACCGTCATCAGGTAAATCTTCGCGCCGTCGACGCCGGTGGCCATTTCCACCGTTTTCTTGATCACCCTGGGGGTCAGTTCCTCGTCGTCCAGGTCTATGGGTGCTAGGTAATTGGACATAATCTAATCTCCTGAAATTCGTCGCGTGGTTAAAGGTCTTCCGGCATTTTGAAATCGCGCGGGCTGGGCAGGGTGCAAAGGTAGATGACCCAGACGGTGAATATGATCATCAAGATATTGATCACCGAAATGTCCGCGGCAAACGGCAGAGATTTGTCGACTACCGTAATTTCAGGCACCAGCGATCCGTGTACCGGTATCGCCGGGTCGATGACGTCCATCGTTCCGAGCGCCTCGCGTATCGAATCGACCGCGCTGGCGCTGACCGGGATTGCCGAGCTCGAACTGATGCCGGCGGTACCGGGACCCACCTCGCCCGCGGTTTGCGTGGTCTTGGCCGGACTCGCGAGAACGAATTGCGTGCTCACCGTGGTAATGGGGGCGGATTGACCGTGATAAGTATCGGCCGGGATGGTTGCCGGCCGGATGAAGCTGAAGCGGGCGGTATGGCCACCCTCGGCCCACTCGCTCAAATCGATCAGCTTGTAAAACGCGTTTTTCATCAGCGCGGCAATAGCGCGATCCTTGCCCGGCGCCATGACGAAGACGCCATCGTGGTTGCCGCGAGTCATCGCCAGCAGCTGGTCGCGCGGCGAGGCGTCTGAATACAGGATCTCGGCGTTATGCCCGATCGATTTGAGTAACATTTCGAGCACGATCGCGGATCCCGAACCCTCGGGGCCGGTTGCGATCCTGCTCATGCCGGTAATCGAATCGCCGGCGTTGGCCGGACCGATCAGGTGAGCGGACTTGTAACCCAGCACGGCAAAGGCCTCGGCAACGCCCTTCGACTCCGGGCCCTTGTCGCCCAGGCGGTAAAAAGCCTCGGCGCCGACGATCGCGACGCGCGCCTTGCCGGCGGCGAGTCGCGCCAGCGGGTCGGGATCGTTGATCAGGTCGAGATCGCTGCCGGCGTAACCGGCACGGATCGCGCGCAGCGCGCGCGCGGTGTCGATATCGCGCGCCACGCCGGGATCCGCAACCACGGCGATCTTGGCCACGCCGCCGCCCTGCGCATCTTCCGGCAACAGGCCCTTTGCGGCGAGGAAGCTCGCCGCGACGGTGGCCGGCGACTGCGCGTCGAGATCGACCGCCTTGTTCATCGCCTGCATGTCGGCCGGCGTAATCGTGCCGGCCAGGCGGTTGAGCACGTCGCGCAACCCGGAAATATTCGCCAGCGCGTCGGAGCGCACCAGCGGCGCGACCTCGTAGACCGGGAAGAATTTCAGGTTGTCTTCCAGCACCACCAGGTCGTACTCGACGATCTGACCGTCGGTCATGAACAGTTCGCCGACATCGGCACTGCCGTCGAGCAGGGCCGAAACGATCTTGTCCTTGCCCTCGGTGCCGACCGGAAACGTGACCGTGCTCGACCCGGTAATACCGTAACGCCGGTTCATTTGCTGCAGGCCGTCTGCCGGGCGTTGCACGAAGTCGTCGTCGACGGCGAAGGTAATCGATCCGCCTCGCGCGGCGAGATCGCCGATCGTGCGCACGCCCAGTTCCGACGCGCGATCCCGGGTCATGACCATCGCGTAGTCATTGGAAAAGCCGAATTTGCCGGTCATTTCCAGGCCGAGCGGCTCGAACAGTCTCTGCACCGTGGCGGTCGACATCTCGCCGTCGCTGGTCGGTGCTTTGCCGAGAAAGGTCAGGCTGGTGCCGTTGTATTCGGGGTAGACGTCGAGCACGTCCTGTTTGACCGCTTCCATGATTTTCGGCGTCAGGCCGAACGGTATGCTGCGCTCCACCGGTATGCCCTGGTTTTCGGCGAGCTGCGCGATCATTTCGGCCAGGATCATGCTCTCGGCGAACGGCTTGGCGCCGACGCGAAGGGCGGCGCGGTCGTCCGCGCAGGCGAACAGCAGGCTGCACAGCAGGATGCCAACAATCGATTTTGTGAGTTTGATCGTCATCGCTTAACCCTCCTGCGCCACGTTGTCACCCTCGACGGCGTCGTCACCGACCGGTCTCACGTGGGTGTGTTTCTCCCTGACTTTCGGATCCTCCCGCACGATGCGGGCGAACGCGGCGAGTTGCAGGATGATGACGAAAGTAAACGGGATCGCGCCGGTAATCGCCATGACCTTGGCGACCTTGACGCTCTCGGTGACGATCGTGGCGACGGTGATACCTGCCATGATCAGGCCCCAGATCAGTTTCAGCCTGGTTTGCGGATTCAGGGCGCCCTTGCTGGTCATCATGCTGATGACGAAGGTGCCCGAATCCGCGCTGGTGACGAGGAAAATGAAGATCAGGCAGACCGCGAGAAAGTTTAGTAGCGTGGTGCCGGGAAAGTATTCGAAAAAGGCGAACAGTGCGCCGGCGACGTCAGCGAATACCTTTTCGGAAATTCCTCCCGCGCCGAACATTTCGATGTGAATCGCGGCGCCACCAAAGGCCGCAAACCATAACATTGAAACGATCGTGGGTACGCCGACGACGTAGACGACGAACTGGCGGATCGTGCGGCCGCGGCTGATGCGCGCGATGAAGATACCGACGAAGGGTCCCCAGGCCAGCCACCAGATCAGGTAGGTCAGGGTCCAGCCATGGAACCAGTTCCACGAACCGGCCGGCGTATAGGCGTAAGTCTTGAACGACATCGGGACCAGCTGGATCAGGTAATCGCCAATCGCGTAGATAAAGGATTGAAACAGGTACGCGGTCGGGCCGCCGAACAGTACGACCAGCAAGATCAGTATGGCGACCACCATGTTGATATTACTCAAAATCTTGATGCCCTTGTCGACCCCGGTGCAGGCCGACAGCAGGAAGCAGACGGTCATGACCGCGATAATGATCATGCTCATGGTCACGTCGTTCTCGGTGCCGAACACCGCGTTCATGCCGGAGCGAACCATTAGCGTGCCCATCGCCAGGGATCCGGCGAGGCCGAAGACCACCGCGATGACTGCGAGAATATCGGCGGTATTGCCCATTCCACGGAGCACGGGCGCGCTGAAAACGTTCTTGAAACCGACCACGATCGGCGTCGAAACCATCGACGGCAGCTTCAGGCGAAAGGTGAAATAGGCCACCGTCATCGCACAGCAGCCGTAGATCGACCACGCGTGCAGGCCCCAGTGCAGGTTGGTGATGACCATCGCATTGCGCGCCGCTTCGGCGGTTTCGCCTGCGCCGACCGGCGGGGTCATGAAGTGGTAAATCGGTTCGGCCACGCCCCAGAACAACAGGCCGGAGCCCATACCCGCGGCAAACAGCATCGCCACCCAGGACGGGGTGCTGAATTCAGGTTCCTCGTCGTCGGCGCCGAGCTTGATGTCGCCGTACTTGGAAAATGCCATGAACGCCATGATCACGAGGAAGCCCGTACACAGGGCCAGGAAATACCAGTCCAGCGCGGTCAGCGAGTAATTCACGAGCCATTGCGCCGAGCCGGTCATCGAATCGGGGTCAGCAACCCCCCAGATCGCGATCGCCGCGCAAAGCGCCAGGGAAATGATCATTACGGTGTTCATGGGCGGACCCCCCTCGGTCTAAACCATTCAGATTTGACTATTATTGTTCGCGCTTGCACGAGACTTCGAAGGCATGCCGCGGTGAAATTCAGCGCACTGTATTTGTGCGGGGGAGGATAAACCTAATCGAACTATAAGTCTAATTGATGGTCCAGCGGGTCCGCGAAACGCTCTTGCCGACGTCAGCTGACAGGGGGTGGGCAGTAATCAGCCCCGGGCCGCGATCACGCCGATCTCGACCAGCAGGTCCGGCGTGGCCAGGCGCGCCTCGATACACGCGCGTGCCGGCGCGTGGCCATCGGGTATCCACGCGTCCCAGATTTCGTTCATCGCGGAGAAATGACCGATGCTCGCGAGCCAGACTTGCGCGCTGAGGATGCGCTGCCTGTTCGACCCGGCCTCGTCGAGCAACCTGTCGATCTTGGCCAGTACCTGGCGGGTCTGCTCGCGGATGTCTGCGCCCGGATCGTCGGCGACCTGACCCGCGAGATAGACGGTGTCGCCGTGAATGACGATCTGGCTCATGCGCTGGTTGGTATGATGGTGGGTTATGGACATGTCGCGTGCCTCTAGCGGTTGACGGTTAAAATCTTGCGCGGG
>JBFGQE010000037.1:0-15291 GCA_041564355.1 Gammaproteobacteria bacterium
ATCGCCTGCGTGATACGGCCTCGAAAGTATTCGAGCGAGGCGGTTACAAGGAAGAAATCGGTGAAGCCAATATCTTCGATTCCAAGGACGTCGCGATTGCAACCATATTCGAACGACTCGATCCTTCGATCTGCGCGCGTTGCGAAAATCGAATTTTTCTCGAATGTCAGAGCGGGGGCGAAACGCTGACGCTGCCCGAGTCCACAACCGAGCCCGAACCGCAGAGGAAGTCGAAGCCGAAACGAAAACGCAAGTCGAAGCCGAAATCGAAACCAGATACCGGATCCGGGACCGGACCCGAACCCGAACCGGCCTGACCCGCGACATGTCTTTTTCCATCGGACCCTACCGTTTCCCCAACCGGCTCGCCCTCGCGCCGATGGCCGGCGTGACCGATCGCCCGTTCCGCCAGCTTTGCCGCTCGCTGGGCGCGGCAATGACGGTTTCCGAAATGGTGACCAGCCGGCCGGAATTACGCGAGAGTCGTAAAACGCGCCTGCGCATGGATCATCGCGGCGAGCCGGGCCCGATCATCGTGCAGATTGCCGGCGGCGAGCCGATAATGATGGCCGATGCGGCAAAATTCAATGTCGACCAGGGAGCCCAGATTATCGACATCAACATGGGTTGTCCGGCGAAGAAAGTCTGCCGCGTCGACGCCGGATCGGCCTTGTTGCGCGACACCGCGCTAGTGGAATCGATTTTACGCGCGGTAGTCGACGCGGTCCCCGTGCCGGTGACCCTGAAAATCCGCACCGGCTGGTCGCGCGACCGGCGCAATGCACTCGAGATCGCGCGCATCGCCGAGGCCTCGGGCATTCAGGCTCTCTCGATTCACGGGCGCACGCGCGAAGACCGATTCATGGGCGAAGCCGAATACGAAACTATCCGCGAAGTGAAACGCAACATTAATATCCCGGTAATTGCGAATGGCGATATCGATTCGGTGAAAAAAGCGCAAATGGTCATGGACTTCACCGCTGCGGATGCTATTATGGTTGGCCGTATAGCGCAGCAGCGGCCGTGGATTTTTCGCCAGATAGAGCACTATCTGAGCACCGGAAAGAAGCCGGATGAACCCTCGGACGATCACAAAAAAGACTGGTTAACCAGTCACTTACGAAACCTGTATGCGTTTTACGGAGAACCTCAGGGGGTGCGGATCGCGCGTAAGCATATAAACTGGCAGCTTGGCTACAAGCAAAATTACAAGCTCTTTCGACCTGCATTGATGCGGGCGACGACAGCCCGGCAACAGCTAGCAACCATCGACGCTTACTTCGACGACAACTTTCCTGAGGGTTATAACAGGGCATCTTGATGAATGCCTACGACGCAATCTGGAAAGTGAGTGTGGCAAATAAGAAAAACACCAGTCTTTTACAGCAATCGGTAGAAAAAGCGATTCGCAAATATCTGGAGGACCTCGACGGGGAGCTGCCTTGCAACCTGTTCGATACGGTGATTTCGGAGATCGAGCAACCCATGCTCAAAACCGTGCTGCGCCATTGCGATAACAACCAGTCGAAAACCGCCTCCTGCCTCGGCATCAACCGCGGAACCCTGCGTAAAAAACTAAAGCAATATCATATTGAACATTAATAGCGCTGGACGGGCGATTCGCTATAATGCCGCTTTCCTGACTTCGATACGGACCCATTATGCCCCAGGCCATACGTCGCGCGCTGCTCAGCGTTTCCGATAAATCCGCCCTCATCGAACTCGCGCAACGGTTGCAGGCCCGCGGCGTGGAGTTGCTCTCTACCGGCGGCACCGCTCGGTTGCTGGCCGAAAACGATATCCCGGTTACGGAAATTTCGAGCTACACCGGCTTTCCTGAAATGATGGATGGCCGGGTCAAGACGCTGCACCCGAAGGTGCACGGCGGGATCCTCGGGCGCCGTGGCGTCGACGACGCAGTCATGCAGCAAAATGACATTCAGCCGATCGACCTGGTCGTGATCAACCTCTACCCGTTTCAGCAAACCGTTGCCAATCCTGACTGCAGCCTGGAAGACGCCATCGAAAACATCGACATCGGCGGCCCTGCAATGGTACGCGCCGCGGCGAAGAATCATGCCAGCGTTACGGTTGTCGTCGATCCGGCAGACTACGCGGACCTGCTGCAGGAGATCGAGGATCATGGCGAAGTCAGCGACGCGACCCGGTTTTCGCTGGCGATCAAGGCTTACGAACATACCGCGCAGTACGACGGTGCAATAGCAAATTACTTCGGAAAACTGGTACAACCGTCGGCAGACCGATCGTTTCCGCGCACGCTGAACCTGCAATATCGGCATGCGCAATCGATGCGCTACGGCGAGAACCCGCACCAGTCAGCCGCATTTTACCGCGCTGCCGGGAGCACGGAACCCAGCGTCGCCTCGGCGCGACAGCTGCAGGGCAAAGCGCTTTCATTCAACAATATTGCCGATACCGACGCGGCACTCGAATGCGTAAAACAGTTCGACGACCCGGCCTGCGTCATCGTCAAGCACGCTAATCCCTGTGGCGTCGCCATCGCGGATAATATTCACGAGGCTTACCGGCGCGCGTTCAGTACCGACCCGGAATCCGCTTTTGGCGGCATTATCGCTTTCAATCGACCACTCGACGCGGCCACCGCGGCCGACATCATCGAGCGCCAGTTTGTCGAGGTCATTATCGCACCCGCGGTGGAAGACGCCGCCAGCCAGGCCGTGGCGACCAAGGAAAACGTGCGACTGTTGAGTTGCGGTCAGTGGGAACAGTTCGATGAGCGACTCGATTACAAGCATGTCAACGGCGGCCTGCTGGTACAGGATGCCGACCAGGCGCTGTACCAGTCGTTGACCGTGGTGAGTAAAATCCAGCCCGGTGACGAGCAAATGCAGGATTTGCTATTCGCCTGGCAGGTAGCCAAATTCGTCAAGTCGAACGCCATCGTCTATGCCCGGGACGGCATGACCATCGGCGTCGGCGCCGGGCAAATGTCGCGCATCAACAGCGCGCGAATCGCCGCGATCAAGGCAGATCACGCGGGGCTCGAGGTGGCCGGCTCGGTCATGGCGTCGGACGCTTTCTTCCCGTTTCGCGACGGCATCGATGCGGCCCAGACGGTCGGCATCAGCGCGATCATCCAGCCCGGCGGCTCGATGCGCGACGAAGAAGTCATCGCGGCGGCGGATGAGCACGGCATGGCCATGGTGTTCACCGGCATGCGCCATTTTCGGCATTGATTGGGGGAGCGTGACCCGATGCAGGTATTGATAGTCGGCGCCGGCGGAAGAGAACACGCCCTGGCGTGGAAAGCGGCATCGTCGCCGCTGGTCGAACGCGTGTTGGTCGCGCCGGGCAACGCCGGCACCGCGCTCGAGGACCGGGTCGAAAACATCGATATCGACGCGGAAGATATCGATGCGCTGCTCGATTTTGCAACCTCACGGCGCATCGACCTGACCATCGTCGGCCCCGAGGCGCCGCTGGTAGCCGGGATCGTCGATCGTTTCGAGGCGCAAGGCCTGACGATATTCGGTCCGTCCGCCGGGGCTGCCCAGCTCGAAGGGTCGAAAACCTTTACCAAGGATTTTCTCGCCCGGCACGCCATTCCAAGCGCCGATTATCAGAGCTTTACCGAGGTTGACGCGGCTCGCGAGTACCTCTCGCGCCAATCGATGCCAATCGTGATCAAGGCCGACGGACTCGCCGCCGGCAAGGGGGTGATCATTGCCGGGACTCGCGAGGAGGCCGAGGCCGCGGTCACCGATATGCTGAGTGGCAACCGTTTTGGGGAGGCGGGCCATCGCGTCGTGATCGAAGCCTTTTTGACGGGAGAGGAAGCCAGTTTCATCTGCATGGTCGACGGCGAGCAGGTGCTGCCGATGGCCACTTCCCAGGACCACAAGGCTCGCGATAACGGCGACCGGGGCCCCAATACCGGCGGTATGGGCGCTTACTCGCCGGCCCCGGTAGTGAATGACGCGATTGCGCAGCAGGTCATGCAGGAAATTATTTTACCCACCGTGCGCGCGATGAACGCGGAAGGCAACCGCTACCGCGGCTTCCTTTATGCCGGCCTGATGATCGGGGACGACGGCGTCGCGCGGGTGCTGGAATATAACTGCCGTTTCGGCGACCCCGAAACGCAGCCAATCATGATGCGCCTGCAATCCGATCTCGTCGATTTATGCCTCGCGGCCTGTCGTGGGGAACTCGACAGCCGTTCTGCGATCTGGGACGATCGCGCGAGTCTCGGCGTCGTGCTTGCAGCGCAAGGCTATCCCGACCATTACGCGCGAGGCGAGCATATCGGCGCTATTCCGAACGAATCCGCCTCGGGCAAGGTTTTTCACGCTGGAACGACTACCGACGACGCGGGCCGGATACTGACTAACGGCGGCCGCGTGCTTTGCGCCGTCGGACTCGGTGACAACATCCGCGAAGCGCAACAGCGCGCCTACGAACTGGTTAACGAAATCGACTGGAAAACAGCCTACTTTCGCACGGATATCGGCTTCAAAGCCCTGTAGAAAACCTCGTTGTAACTGAACAAAAACGACTTCTGCTAACCTGAGTTGTCAGTTTGGCGGGGTAAGCTATTGAGATATAACGAAAAAAATTCACGTCCCTGTGAAATCGACACAACCACTACATATAGTATATGTAAAAGAAAAAAACCGCAAGATATTGTGATTTATTTTTTTCCGACTATACTACGCCAAACCAGATCAGGGATAACCGCATGAAGTGCCCCAACTGCCGCTCGCAGATGTTCGTTACCGACGAAAATGTCAGTTCTATTAGCCAGGTCACCTTTTATCGTTGCAGCCTCTGCGTCAGCGAACACGTCTCCTCCGAGCCGGTTCGTGAAGCGAGCAACAGTTACGAATCCACAGACTATTTTGAGACCTCGTCGACGGATCAAAAGCGCTACTTGATGGTCTAATTTGCAGTTCGTGACCGTCGGAGCGGTTAACCGCCCGACAGAGGAGAACAATAATGCAAAGGCTGGATTATCGCCATCGGCAAAGGATGCCGAATTTTTGGGCGCAACTTCGAACTCGTTTGATTTACATTCCCGGAGCGCTGGTCTTGCTCTACGGCTGTTGGTTGACGCTCACCGCTTAAACCGTCTGCAAACGCAGCGTAACGCCGAGCCCGCCGCAGCCCGCCTTACCGAATGCCAGTCCCATGTTGTAGGATTCGACGATATCCGCGACGACCGCAAGCCCGATGCCCTGCCCTTCCGTCGCCTCGTCGAGCCGGGTACCGCGGTTCAGTATCTGCTCTATCTCGCTATCGTCAAGCCCGCCTCCATCGTCCTCGACCACCAGTAACGACGTATTTTCCGCGACCTCCCTGGCGCTGATCAATACCCTGTTCCTGCCGTATTTGAACGCATTGTCCAGCAGGTTGCCCACGACTTCGAGACAGTCTCCCTCATCGATGCGCAACAGCATTTGCTGGGGGAGGTCCATCTCGACCCGAATTCCTTTTTCCTGATAGACCTTCTCCAGTGCCGCAACCAGCTTGTTTACGATCGTGACCAGGTCGACCGGCCGGGATATGCGGATATCCGATACGCTGGTGGCTTTCTGTAACTGGTAGGAAACGATCTGATTCATGCGCTCGGTTTGTTCGCGCAGGCTTTCCATCTGTGCCGCTTCCAGCGACGACTGATCGCTCAACCCGGTCAGTACCGCAAGCGGGGTTTTCAGGCTGTGAGCCAGGTCGTCCATGGCGTTACGATATCGCTGGCGCTGGTATTGCTCGCGTTTGAGCAGGATATTGAGGTTCTCGGTCAGCGGCGCGATCTCGGTCGGGTATTCCAGTTCGAATCCTTCCTGCTTCTGATCCTCGATGGCCTTGACCTCCTGCCCGATCGCCTGCAACGGACGCAGGCTCCAGCGCATCACCAGGTACATCACGACCAGTAACAGCAGGGTAGTCACGACCAGCCAGGCCCACAGGGTCTGGCGAAAGCGATTCAACTGGGTGAAGTAATCGACCGCATTGCGCCAGACCGCAATGTCGTAACGCTGCAGCCTGTTGTCGCGATCCGGCCACTGCAAGGAGAAACCCAGGCGGAAATACGGCGTCGCCTGGTGCTCTGCGATTTCGAAGCGCCATTCGCCGATTTCGAGTCGCTCGATCGGCGGAAACTGGATCGTCGTCGACTCGGAGTGCCAAATCTCGCGTCTGGCATCGTCGAACAGCGAGGCGTAGAGCCCTGAATCCCGCGTCACCAGGCTCGGCTCGAACAGGCGATCCCCGGAGACGGTAATGCTGAGCCCGCTCGCGTCGCGATCCACCGCGGCAAGAATACTGTAAATCAACAACTGCAGGCCGTCTTCTTCCGCCTGCAGGGCGCGCTTGACCACGGCCCGCTCCAGTGCAATAGCGGTTAGCACCATGAATACCACCAGCACCACCATCGATACCAGGGTTAACCGGGACTTGATCGATTTCACGTCGGCCCGGCTTGCTCCGCACGTTCCAGCGTAAACCGGTAACCGCGGCCGCGCAGGGTTTCAATCGGTCTCAGCGATTCATCCGGATCCAGCTTCTGACGCAGCCGGCGAATGAACACTTCGATCACATTGCTGTCGTTATCCGATTCGTCATCGTATAAGTGCTCGGTCAACACGGTCTTCGAAATGACTTCACCGGCGTGCAGCATCAGATATTCGAGCACCTTGTACTCGTAAGCGGTTAGCTCCAGCTCGCGCTCGCCGACAAAGGTGCGCTGCGTGGTCGTATCGAGGCTGACCGGTGCGCACAGGATACGTGAATCGGACCAGCCCGACGCCCGCCGGATCAGCACGCGGATACGCGCCATCATCTCCTCGTGATGAAACGGCTTGACCAGGTAATCGTCGGCGCCGGCATCGAGGCCTTCGACCTTGTCCTGCCAGCGTCCGCGCGCGGTCAGGATAAGAATCGGCAGGTTATTGCCCTGGCTGCGAATCCGGTTGATCACTTCGAGCCCCGACATTTTCGGCAGCCCCAGGTCGATAATCGCGACGTCGGCCGGGTATTCTTCGACCAGGTAAAGACCCTCGTCGCCCGAATCCGCGCTGTCGACGGCAAAACCCTCGGACTTCAGGCGCTCGACGATTTGCTGCTGGATATCGATATCATCTTCTATGACGATTGCTCGCATCTTGTTTCTCGCGTGGTCCAGTCGGAATTAAATCACAGGCGTGATCTGAATTCGCATTTTAATCCGTTTACCGGGATCGTAGGGCATAACGATATTGTAGTGCCTGCCGCGGTACTTGTAAGTCACGTCGTAACCGTCGAGCACTTCCTCGTAGCGCACCTCTTGATGCGTTTCGCAATGCTTCTCGTACCCGACGATCTCCCGGCTGCGGTGACCACCGTCGCCGTGTCCGTTTACCGCTTCGTGGCCAATTTGCGCGCCGATCAGCGTACCGACCGCGGTGGCGACGCGTTTGTCGCGCCCCTTGCCGACCTGGTGGCCGATAATCCCGCCGAGTAAGCCGCCGGCAAGCATGCCGCTGGCCGATTTCGAAGAGTGCGAGCGCGTATGATAGACCGGCACTTGGCGGCAGTCGCGCACCGGCTCTGACACCCTGACCTGCCGGTAAATGGGCTCTGCCCGGACGACTTTGGCATAGTCGAACAGGTCATGGCGCGGGGTATAATCGTGTTGTTTGTAATCGCGCTCATCGTGATCGTAATCGTCGTCGCCTGCGCCAGCCACGCTGGTCACGCATAACAACAAAATGGCAATGCCTGCGTTTAGTCTATTCATCTCGGTCTCCAGGTTTGAACAGGATGACCGGCAATATAGGCGGATATAACTGAATCGATCCTTAACGCGACGCATCGTCATATCGATTGTGAAATATTTCCCAATCCGGCAATCGCCGGCGCAGGCGGGTTTTTCTCCCTAGTCGCGACGCAACTTGTCGTCCAGCGCAATCGGCGTCGGGTAGCGCGCGACCACGTAGTAGGACGAGAATACGAAACTGACCAGGGTCGCAATCTGGATCAGGTAAGAAACCTCGTTGCGGATGATCGCAAGCTCGGTCGCCATGACCGAGATGAGCAGGGAGAACTCGCTCATTTGGCCGAGACGCATTGCGACCTCGGTCGAGCGAGCCGGTTCTTCATGCGTCGCGCGCATCAGGAAGTTGTAGAGTAAAGGCTTGAGCGCAATCGCCAGCAGGCTCAGGCCCAGGGCTTCGAGCCAGATATCGGGTAATACGTCGATCTTGAAATTGGCGCCGAGCGCGACGAAAAATATGATTAGAAAGAAATCACGCAGCGGCTTCAGATTTTCCGAGATGAACCACGCGATCGGGCTGCGCGCGATCGACACGCCGGCGACGAATGCGCCGATTTCGTAGGACAGGCCGATTTGCTCGGCGAGTTCTGCCATGCCCAGACACCAGCCGACCGCGAGCAGAAAAATATACTCCTGGATACGATCGAAGCGGGCGATCAATCGGGTCAGCAGGTATCGCTCCAGCAGGTAAGCAAATACCACCAGCAGCGGGAAGGCCAGCGCGGGCCGCGCCATCGCGAACCAGCCGACATCCGCGCTGACGCTGCCCTCGAGCACGAGCAGCAGAAATATGGCGATAATGTCCTGCAGCAACAGGACGCTGATGATAATTTCGCCGGTATGCTGATGATGCAACACCGTGGTCGGAATCAGCTTCAGGCCGATGATGGTACTCGAGAACATCAGCGCGGAGCCGATAATCAACGATTCGGCATGACTATATCCAAATGCAAGACTGTAGCCGTACCCGAGCACCAGCAGGATCAGCGAACTGACACCGGTGATGATCGTCGTCTTGCCCGCAAGTTTGATCAATTCCTGAGGTTGCAGGTTCAAACCGAGCAAAAACAGCAGGAACATGATGCCGACGTTGGCGATATCCTGGATCAGATCCACGTCGTCGATCAATTGCATGCCCCAGGGACCGATCAGCAGGCCCAGCCCGATATAGGCGATAATCAGCGATTGGCGAATACCCAACGCCAGCGTCGCCAGCACCGCCGCGCCGCTGAATATCAGGAATAAAACGTAAATGATCGAAAAATCTTGCATAAGCAGCGCCAGATTAGCACGACCACGGGCCCGCGGGCAGCCCACATTTGGGCCCGATTAATCGCGATGTCCGCAAGGCTTGCTTTTTAAGGTCGAATGCCTAAGCTTGGGCGCTGTTTGATTCCTGACGCCACGCATGTACGCACTGGAAATTTCTAATCTGCACAAGACTTACGCGAGCGGTCTCGAAGCGCTTAAGGGCATCGATCTGCAAGTCGAGGAAGGCGATTTTTTCGCCTTGCTCGGCCCCAACGGCGCCGGCAAATCGACCTGCATCGGCATTATCTCGGGGCTGGTGAACAAGACCGCGGGCGAAGTGCGAATCTTCGGTTACTCGATCGACGAGCAGTTCACCTTCGCCAAGTCGTTGCTCGGATCGGTGCCGCAGGAATTCAATTTCAATACCTTCGAACCGGTCGAGGAGATCGTGATCAACCAGGCCGGGTATTACGGCGTACCGGCCCGCATCGCGCGGCAGAAAACCGAGGCTTACCTGAAGCAACTGGGCCTGTGGAAACACCGACGATCGCAGGCACGCCGCCTGTCAGGCGGCATGAAACGCCGTTTGATGATTGCGCGCGCGCTGATCCACGAACCGCGCCTGTTGATTCTGGACGAACCCACCGCCGGCGTCGATATCGAGTTACGCCGGAGCATGTGGGATTTCCTCGATCGGATCAACGATCGTGGCACGACGATCATCCTGACCACCCATTATCTGGAGGAAGCCGAGCGCATGTGCCGCAACGTCGCGATCATCGACGAGGGCGACATCATTCAGCACGGCAGCATGGCTTCGCTGCTCGAACAAATGAACAGCGAATCCTTCGTGCTTTACCTGCGCGACGGTCTCGAACAGCCGCCGCGACTCGACGGTTTCGACAAGATCATGCTGCGCAATCCGCGCAGCATCGAAGTCGAGGTTCCCGACTCCCGCTCGATCAATGACCTGATCCATGCCCTCGAGACGAACGGCATCGTGGTCGAGCGCATGCGCAACAAGGTAAATCGCCTCGAGGAATTGTTCGTCAAGCTGACCGCCAAGCCCGACCCGGCGGGAGCAGCCTGAGATGTGGCGCCAGTTCTGGATCGCCTACCTGACGATTGCGCGCAAGGAAATACTGCGTTTCACGCGCATCTGGGTGCAGACCATCATCCCACCGGTGGTCATGGTCGCGCTCTATTTTATCATTTTCGGCAACCTGATCGGTCAGCGCATCGGCGAGATGGACGGCATGGTTTACATCGACTTCATCATGCCGGGGCTGGTAATGATGTCGATTATCACCAATTCCTACGCCAATGTCGTTTCCTCTTTCTACGGTGCCAAGTATTCGCGTCATATCGAGGAAATGCAGATCGCGCCGGTGCCGAACCTGGTCATATTGCTCGGCTTCATGACCGGTGGTGTCGCGCGCGGCATCAGTGTCGGAATCGCGGTGATGCTGGATTCCCTGTATTTTAACGAGTTTAGCGTGCACAACCCGTTCATCGTGCTGCTGGTCGCACTGCTGACCTCCGCGCTGTTCGCGCTGGCCGGGCTGATCAACGGTATTTTTGCCAACAGTTTCGACGATATCAGCATCATTCCGACATTCGTCCTGACCCCGCTGACTTACCTCGGCGGTATCTTTTACTCGATCAAGCTGTTGCCCGAGTTCTGGCAGCAGGTTTCGCTGGGCAACCCGATTCTGTACATGGTCAACAGCTTTCGCTACGGCTTTCGCGGAATTAGCGACATTGATCTCGGCATCGCGCTGCTGGTGATTCTGGTGTTCATCGCCGTGCTTTTCACCGTGTGCCTGGTATTGCTCGAACGGGGAACCGGCATTCGCCAGTGAATGAACTGATCGATATTGGGGTCAACCTGACCAATCGCAGCCTGCTCCGGGACATCGACGGCGTCATGCAGCGCGCGCTGGACGCGGGCGTCACGCAAATGGTCGTGACCGGCACCAGCGAAAACGAGAGCCAGGCCGCGATCGAACTCTGCTCGCGCTACCCGGATCGCCTGGTTTCGACCTGCGGCGTCCACCCGCATCACGCCAGCGACTGGGACGGCCAGAGCGCGGCCCGGCTCGAGACACTGGCCCGGGCCGACTGCGTTCGCGCCATCGGCGAAACCGGGCTCGATTTCAATCGCAACTACTCTCCGCCCGACGCCCAGGAAAAGGCTTTCCAGGCGCAAATGGAGCTGGCCGCGGCGACGTCGATGTCGCTGTTTTGCCACCAGCGAGACGCGCACGAGCGATTTGTCCGGATGCTCACCGAATGGCGCGATCGGCTTGGACCCGTGGTCGTTCATTGTTTCACCGACACGCGCGAGGCATTGATGGATTATCTCGATCTCGACTGCCATATCGGTATCACCGGCTGGATTTGCGACGAGCGGCGCGGCCTCGAGTTGCAAAACCTGGTGCGCCTGATCCCGGCAGACCGCCTGCTGCTCGAAACCGACTCGCCATACCTGCTGCCGCGCGACCTGGTACCGAAACCGTCGAGTCGCGTCAACGAACCCGCTTACCTGCCGCATATCCTCGAAGCGGTGGCGTCACAGCAGGGAAAACCGGCCGCAACGCTTGCCCGCGAAACCCTGCACAACAGCCGCCGCTTCTTTTCGCTCTGACCCGATTCGGGCGTGGCAGACCCCGCCCCGCATTGCCGCGGTTGACCGCGGGTGCTGGCAGAAATCGACCAAAACTGGGTTACAAGTCGCTTTTTCCGGACTAAACTTAAGGCAATGGATCTGCCACTGAAAAAATGAACGACCAGGTAAAAATCAACTTCTTTGCGTCCACCCCGGAGCCCTGCAGTTACCTAGACGATCGCAAGTCGGTCAGCGCGTTCGCGAATCCCCATATGGATATGGACATGAACACCTATAACGAACTGATTCAACACGGATTTCGTCGTTCCGGGGGTTATATTTACCGGCCTCACTGTCCCAATTGCCAGGAGTGTATTTCGGTGCGCATACCGGTCAGACATCACGACTATTCGCGGAACGAAAAGCGCGTACTCCGGCGCAATGTCGATCTCGACGTGAAGATCATCAACGGCAAGTATCGCGAAGATCATTTCGACCTGTACCGGCGCTACATCAATTCACGCCACGGCGACGGCAGCATGGCCAATCCGAGTAAGTCCGACTATCACCGCTTCCTGATCTGCGACTGGACCGATACGCTGTTTTTCGAGTATCGCCTGAACCGGATTCTGATCGCGGTCGCGGTATGCGACCTGACCGACAGCGGCCTGTCGGCGGTTTACACTTTTTTCGACCCGGATTACGCCAATCGCAGTCTCGGCCACTATGCGATCCTGACGCAAATCGACGAAACCCGCGCGCGCGACCTCGATTTTCTCTACCTGGGTTACTGGATCCGTAACTGCAGCAAGATGAGCTACAAACGGCGCTATCGGCCGCTCGAAGCCTACCTGAACGACCAGTGGGTCTCGCTGAACCCGGCTTGAATTTTTAATCCAGCAATCGACTTAGCTGCTGCCAGTCGAAGGCTGGACCTGGATCCGTTTTGCGTCCCGGAGCAATATCGCTATGCCCCGTGATCGCATCGCCGGCGATTGACGGGTAGCGATCGCGCAGGGCCGTCACCAGTTGCGCCAGGCCGCGATACTGCGCCGCCGTATAAGCCTCGTCGTCGCAACCCTCGAGTTCGATGCCGACGGAAAAATCGTTGCAATCCTGTTCGCCGCACCAGTTCGACCGGCCGGCGTGCCACGCCCGGTCAAGGAATGAGACGAACTGAACGATATTGCCGTCGCGCTCGACCAGGCAATGCGCAGACACTCTCATTTCGCAAATTTCGGCAAAATAGGGATGCTGATCGGCGGACAATTCGTTGCAAAAAAAACGCTGGATAAAACCACCCCCGTACTCCCCGGGTGGTAAACTAATGCCGTGCACGACGATCAGTTTTATCGGGGCGGATTCGGGCCGGGCATCGAAGTTAGGCGACGCAATAACCTCGGCGAACTGTAACCAACCTTTGTCATCAATATTTAGTTTCGTCATTCGGCCGGCACGGCTGAAGGCCGCATATTGTTGCTGGACACTGGCAAGATAGATTAATCATTTTGAAGCTGCAAGACCTCAATTTACCCCAGCAGCGCGCGGTGCGCTGCATCGACAAACCCTGCCTCGTGCTGGCCGGCGCCGGTAGCGGCAAGACCCGCGTGATCACACGCAAGATCGCCTGGTTGATCGAACAGGGCTATTCGCCGGCTCAGGTCCACGCGCTGACCTTTACCAATAAGGCGGCGCGGGAAATGCAGCGTCGCGTAAAGTCGCTGCTCCGCAAAACCGGGGCGAGGGGTCCCGAGATTTCGACATTCCATACTCTCGGGCTCAAAATCCTCCAGCGCGAGGCATCGCTGCTCGGTTACCGTCGCGGCTTCAGCATTATGGACGCGCGCGACGTCGAGGCCTGTCTCGGCGAACTTGGCCTGCGCGATGTCGCCGACCGCGACACGACGCGCGCCGCGATGTTTCATATCAGTCGCTGGAAAAACGATTTTATCGATCCACAGAGCGCACAGCGTGACGCCGCGGACGATTCCGAACGGGCGCTGGCGAGGCTTTATCAGGACTACCAGAAACACCTGCTAGCCTGCAACGCGGTCGATTTCGACGACCTGATCATGTTGCCGGTGCAATTGTTTCGCGGCCACGCCGAGGTCCTGCACCGCTGGCAGAACCGAATTCGCTACCTGCTGGTCGACGAGTACCAGGACACCAATACGAGCCAGTATGAACTGATCCGCCTGCTCTGCCGACTGCAGCAAAACCTGACCGTGGTCGGTGATGACGACCAGTCGATCTACGCCTGGCGCGGGGCCCGGCCTGAGAATATCCGCCTGCTGCAACGGGATTTCGAGTCGCTGGAAGTCATCAAGCTAGAACAAAATTACCGTTCCAGTGGGCGCATTCTGCACGCCGCGAACTGCCTGATTGCAAACAACAGCCACCTGTTCGAGAAAAAACTCTGGTCGGCTTCCGGCAGCGGCGACTATATTCGCGTGCTGCCGTGCAAGACCGCCGAGGAAGAAGCCGATCGTATCGTCATCGACATCCAGAGCCGGCGCTTCCAGGAACACACGCCCTATCTCGATTTCGCGATCCTGTACCGCAGCAACTACCAGTCGCGCAACTACGAGAAGGCCCTGCGAGAGCAAGGCGTTCCCTACCAGGTCAACGGCGGTAGCGCGTTTTTCGAGCGTCGCGAAATCAAGGACCTCATGGCCTTCCTGAGACTGGTGGTCAACCCGGACGACGACCAGGCACTGTTGCGCATTATCAACGTACCGCGCCGCGAGATCGGCACGCTGACGATCCAGCAGCTTTCCGCCTACGCACGAGAGCGCCATTGCAGCCTCGGTGCGGCGATGCAGCAACTCGGGCTGCGCGAAAGGCTCGGCCGGCGCGGCTGGGCACGACTGCAGAATTTCGCCGACCTGGTCAACGAACTCGCACAGGATGCAGATCGGCACGACGCGATGTCCTTTTGTCGCAACCTGGCTTCCCGGCTCGATTACCGCGACTGGCTCGAACAAACCAGCGCTTCGCCTAAACAGGCGGACAGCGCGATGGAAAACGTCGAAGAGCTGATCAGCTGGATTGGCAACCTGCAGGCGAATCGCGAGGACAGGTCTCTGCAAGCCATGGTTTCCCTGCTGTCGCTGATGACCATTCTTGAAAATAACGAAGAGAAACAGGAGCGCGACGCGGTACAGTTGATGACGCTGCACGCGGCCAAGGGTCTCGAATTTCCACGGGTCTACCTCACCGGTTTCGAGGAAGACAGTCTGCCGCATCACCAGGCCCGCGATGCCGAAGGCGTCGAGGAAGAGCGTCGACTGGCCTATGTCGGAATTACCCGCGCCGAAACCAGCCTGACGCTGAGCTACGCGCGCACGCGTCAGCGATTCGGTGAAATGCAGCATTGCGAGCCAAGCCGCTTTCTCTACGAACTGCCGGAAGATGATCTCGACGGCGCCGAACACGTCGAAAGCCGCCTTTCGGACGGGGAAAAGCACCAGCAGGGTCTCGACGTGCTCGCCAACCTTCTGGCCATGCTGGGTAGCGAGAAAGTTTAGGTTTGTCCGCAACGGCGCTACTATTGCGCGCAAAAAAAACCCTGCCAGCAAAGTGACAGGGTGTTTTTACATCGTGCTAGCGCTTCCGTCTGCCGGACCGCGCGCGGTAAAAA
>JBFGQE010000038.1:0-14755 GCA_041564355.1 Gammaproteobacteria bacterium
ACGTCGGCAAGCGTATGCCCGGTCTGAACATTTTTCAGGCCCACCAGCGCGACGATATCGCCCGCCTGGGCCGAGTCGAGTTCGATACGATCGTCGGCGTGCATTTCGACGATACGGCCGATTCGCTCGGTCTTGCCGGTACACGTATTCAGCACGGTGTCGCCCTTGGACAGTTTACCCGAGTAAATCCGGGTAAAGGTCAGCGCGCCGAAGCGATCGTCCATGATTTTGAATGCCAGCGCACGCAGCGGGCGGCTCGGGTCGACGATCGCGAATTCGCCGGTCTCGTTGCCTTCCAGGTCGATTTCGGGCTGCGGTTTGACCTCGGTCGGGTTCGGCAGGTAATCGACGACCGCGTTCAGCACCGGTTGAATGCCCTTGTTCTTAAACGCCGAACCGCAGAGGGTCGGAAAAAAATCGAGCGCTATCGTGCCCTTGCGAATACAGCGCTTGATATCGTCGATCTCGGGCTCCTCGCCTTCGAGATACATCATCAGCAGTTCGTCGTCCTGCTCGAGCGCGGTTTCGATCAGCTTTTCCCGGTATTCCTCGATCTTGTCCGCCATCTCGGCCGGCGGTTCCTGGATCTCGTAATTGGTCGGATCACCGGACTCGTCCCACACCCAGGCCTTGCGAGTCAGCAGGTCGACCACGCCGACAAAGTTCTCCTCGGTGCCGTTCGGCAGGGTCATGACCAGCGGATTGGC
Source organism: Gammaproteobacteria bacterium (assembly GCA_041564355.1). Classification (GTDB taxonomy): domain Bacteria; phylum Pseudomonadota; class Gammaproteobacteria. Next base: position 708 of record JBFGQE010000038.1, read on the forward strand.
GCCGAGCACGTCCTCGACCTGCTTCACCACGCGGTAAAAATCGGCACCGAGGCGATCCAGCTTGTTAACGAAGATGATGCGCGAAACCTCGGAGTCATTGGCATAACGCCAGTTGGTCTCCGACTGGGGCTCGACGCCGCCGGAACCGCAGAAGACGCCGACGCCACCGTCGAGCACTTTCAACGAACGGTAAACCTCGATCGTAAAATCGACGTGCCCGGGCGTGTCGATGATGTTGAGACGATGATTGTTCCACTCGCAGCTGGTCGCGGCCGACTGTATCGTGATGCCGCGCTCCTGTTCCTGATCCATGAAATCCGTGGTGGCCGCGCCATCGTGCACCTCGCCGATCTTGTGGATCTTGCCGGTGAGCTTGAGAATGCGCTCGGTGGTCGTGGTTTTACCGGCGTCAACATGGGCAAAAATGCCGATATTCCGATAAGTGCTCAGGTTAGCCATGATGGTTTTCCGTTAATAAATTAAAAATTTCGGCACGCTCGGCGACCCGGTGCCGGCGATGCCAAATAAAAGCCCCGTCTTTACTCTAAAAAAAGACGCAAAAACTACTGTAAATTATTGATTTACAAGGAATTTTTAGAAGGCTCGAAATCTGCCGGCGCATATTCTAACACACTGCCCGAAAACTGATAGTGCCTGGCCGGATTAATTAACCAAAATAATTACGCGCCGGGCACCGACCCGATCACCGTAAAAAAATGGCCCTGCCAGGATTGGGCGAGGATTAACTACCGCCGATCCGTCCGATTATTCGGGTACTGTCCCTGCACGGTGATTTTGCTCCAACCCGGGATTAGATGGGGCAGATTCCGGGGACTAGCGGTGTTTGAAGTCGGGTTTACGCTTTTCGACGAACGCTGCCATACCCTCTTTCTGGTCTTCCAGGGCGAAAGTCGACTTGAACATCCGGCGCTCGGTCCTGATGCCCTCGGTGAGCGGCGTCTCCATCGCGAGATCGACGGCGTCCTTCACCATCGTGACCACCGGACGGGACCAGGCGGCGATCGTCGCCGCGGCCTCGAGCGCGGTATCGAGATAACTATCCAGCGGCAGCACGCGCGAGGCGAGGCCGCTGCGCTCGGCCTCGGCGGCGTCCATCATGCGCCCGGTCAGGCACATATCCATCGCCTTCGACTTACCGACCAGTCGCGTCAGCCGCTGCGAGCCGCCGAAACCCGGTATGGTGCCAATCGTAATTTCGGGCTGGCCGAATTTCGCGTTGTCGGCAGCGATAATGAAATCGCACATCATCGCGAGTTCGCAACCGCCGCCCAGCGCGTAGCCCGCGACCGCGGCGATCACCGGTTTACCGCAGCTGGCGATACTGTCGCAATGCCGCGTCAGGCCGCCGTGCTCGAGCATATAGGCATAGCTCGCCTCTTTCATCTCGGTAATGTCGGCGCCGGCGGCGAAAGCCTTGTCGTTGCCGGTTAACACGATCGCCGCTACCGAATCGTCACGGTCGAGATCGGCAAACGTCTGCGCCAGTTCTTCCATCAGACCCATGCACAGCGCGTTCAGCACCTCGGGCCGGTTCAGGCGCACCAGCGCCACCTCAGCGTGGCGTTCGATTTGGATAAACTCTGTTTTACTCATGCTTCGATGCCTTCAAATTGTTGAATGATGGCGCGCTGTGCGTCCGGTATCGCTACGCTGTGATCGTCGCGATAGTTGTACCAGACGCAGGCCGCGATCGCGGTCGAGCTGGGCTCGTTTTCGCCGGGCTTGAAAATCGCGGATTCGATATCGAAACTGCGCTTGCCAAGCCGGCTGATACGCGTGCCGACCTCGAGTTCGCAGGGATGGTGCAGCTGGCGCAAAAAAGTCAGATGGATGTCGGCGATAATCAGGCTGCTGGTCGCCTCCGGGCCGGTGTCGATCGCGAGCACGTCGAGGAAGTAATCCAGACGCCCCGATTCGTAGTAGCGCAGGAACTGCACGTTGTTGACGTGGCCAAGCTTATCGCAATCGCCCCAGCGCGTCGGCGATGCGGTGAAATGACGAAATTGCTCGCGCGCAAAACGCTCGAGATTTACTTTTACCCCGGCCACCCTGATTCCCCGATACGCCGCCCGATAACCTCTAGAACGCGTCCGCGTCGATCGCCATGGCGCTGGCCGAACCGGCCCTGAGCATGATCCGGTGGGCCTCGCTGCGCGGCAGGATACGCTCGGCGAAAAATAACGCGGTCTTGATCTTGTGCGCGTAAAACGTATCGCTGGAACCATCGTCGATGTGTCTTTGCGCGGCTATCGCGGCACGCGCCATCAGCCAGGCGGCAACCACGTAACCGGCGAGCAGCATGTAGTCGACGCCGATCGCGCTGCCGAGATCCGGATCTTCCGCGGCCTGCTGAAGGTACCACTCGGTCGCGTCGCGCAGCGCGTCCACCGAGGGCTTGAACGCCTTCGCGATTGCGCCCAGGTCACCGTCGAGAGCGTCCATCGACGCGGAAAAATCTTCCATCTCGGCGATCAGTTCGCTCATCGCCCGGCCCTTGTCGCGCAACAGCTTCCGTCCCATCAAATCGAGCGCCTGGATACCGGTCGTGCCTTCGTAAATGGTCAAAATGCGCGCGTCGCGCATATGCTGCGCGGCGCCGGTTTCCTCGATGAAGCCCATGCCCCCGTGCACCTGGACCCCGAGGCTGGTGACTTCCTGGGCGAGCTCGGTGCACCAGCCCTTGACGATCGGAATAACCAGATCGACGCGACGCTGGTGACGCTCGCGGTCCTGCGCCGATTCGCTACGCTGAGCGAGGTCGGTCTGCGCCGACGCGTAGTACGCCAGCACCCTGCCCGCCTCGGTGGTCGCGCGCATCTGCATCAGCATGCGACGCACGTCGGGATGATGGATGATCGTGCTGCGTTCAGTGTGTCCGCGCGCGATACCCTGGACGCGTTCCTTGGCGAAGGCCACGGCACGTTGGTAGGCGCGCTCCGAAATCGCGACCCCCTGCAGGCCGACCTCGAGGCGCGCGTTATTCATCATCGTGAACATGCAGGCGAGGCCATTATTTTCCTCGCCTACCAGGTAGCCGATGGCGCCGTCGTTGTCGCCGTAGGACATGACGCAGGTCGGCGACGAGTGAATGCCCATCTTCGACTCGACCGAGACCACGCGCAGGTCGTTGCGCTCGCCCTTGCTGCCGTCTTCGTTGACCAGGTATTTCGGCACCAGGAACAGTGAAATCCCTTTCACGCCCGCGGGCGCGTCGGGCAGTCGGGCCAGCACGAGATGCACGATATTGTCGCTCAATTCGTGCTCGCCCCAGGTGATGTAGATTTTTTGCCCGCGGATGCGGTAGCGCTCGCCGTCTCGCTCGGCGCGAGTCTTGATCGCGGCCAGATCGGTGCCGGCCTGCGGTTCGGTCAGGTTCATCGTGCCGGTCCATTCGCCGCTGATCATGTGCGGCAGGTAGAGCTGCTGCAGTGATTTCGGCGCGTGCGTCTCGATTGCCTCGATCGCCCCCGAGGTCAGCAACGGGCACAGGGCGAACGCCATGTTGGCCGACTCCCACATTTCCGCGACCGCGGAATGCACCAGGAACGGCAGGCCCTGGCCGTCGATTTCGGCGGACTTGCCGATTCCCTGCCAGCCGCCCTCGACAAATTGTCGATAAGCCTCGGCGTAACCGGGAGGGCTAACCACGACACCATCTTCGATGCGCGTGCCGTGTTCGTCGCCGGGGTAGTTGAGCGGTGAGAATACCTCGGCGGCGAGCACGCCCGCCTGTTCGAGCACGGCCTCGACGAGGTCCGCCGTCGCGTCTTCGAAACCGGGCAGTTGTGCCAGCGAGTCGAGACCCGCAACTTCGCCGATAGCGAATTGCATATCCTGGATGGGAGCACGGTATTCAGTCATGATTTGTCACCTGGTTGTGGAACCGGACCAGTTCGGATAACGGCGCGCGCGCCGGCACGATCTGGTTCTCGGGCAAGTCCGGGTCCTCGTAACCGAAGGATATTCCGAACAATAGTTTCATCTCCGGCTCGATGTTCAACTCGCGCCGCACCGACTCCGCATCATACCCGAGTATGGTTTGCGGACAACTGGCAACGCCATGCGCGCGCATCGACAGCATCAGGGTTTGCGCGTACATGCCGACATCGCAGGCTTCGCGGATCGCACACCATTCCGGCATGAAGATGAACACCACCTGCGGCGCACCGAAAAACTCGAGATTGCGCAAAAATGCCGCGCGCCGACCCGCCCTGTCGTCGCGCCCGATGCCGAGCGCCCGATAAAGCAGCACCGCGACGTCGACCTGGCGCTGACGATATACGCCGTCGTATTTCGCCTCGTAGGGAAAATCCAGCGAGTGCTTGCCCTCGGCAATCGTTCGCATGAAGATTTCGCTGAGACGGTCGCGCAACGGTCCCGACACGACGTGGCTTTGCCACGGCTGGGTATTGCAGTTAGAGGGCGCGTAGGCCGCGGTGGAGAAGATCCGCTCGAGTGTCTTGCGCGGCACCGGGTCCGGCAGGAAACCGCGAATCGAGCGTCTCTGGCGCGCGATCTGTTCGAACAGACGCGTGACCTCGGGGTCGATAGCTCTCACTTCCATCTAAACGTTTAACTGCTGGTCAAATTTCCCGTACTTCATTTATATTACCCGCCTCAGGTCACAACCAAAGGATTACCCATGTCTCAACCACCGGTTTGCCGGTTCTCGCTGCCGGACCTCGACAGCTTGCCCGAAGACATTCGCCGAAGGTTTGACGAAGTGCAGGAAAAGGCCGGCTTCATACCCAACATTTTCCTCGTGCTGGCGCGTCGCCCCGCAGAGTTCCGCGCCTTCATCGCTTACCACGACGCCCTGATGGACAAGGAAACCCCGGGCCTCGGCCTGGCCGAGCGCGAAATGATAGTGGTCACGACCTCGGCGCGCAACCAGTGCCAGTATTGCGCCATCGCGCATGGCGCGATCCTGCGCATCCGCGCGAAGAATCCTTACATTGCCGACCAGCTCGCGACCAACTACCGTAAGGCGGATATCAGCGAGCGGCAAAAAGCGATGCTCGACTTTGCCCTCAAGGTATCGCGTAAGGCGGAAAAGGTCGACGAATCGGATTACCAGCGACTGAACGAGTTCGGATTCGACGATGAAGATATCTGGGATATCGCGTCGATCAGCGCTTTTTTTGGCCTGTCGAACCGCATCGTCAACGTGTCGAGTATGCGCACCAACGACGAGTTCTACCTGATGGGTCGAGTGCCCCGCGAAAAATAGGTTAAACTGAACCCATCCACGCAAGCAGGAATCGAGCCGTGAGCGAAGAAGAAATTGAACCAAGGGTCATCAAGAAGTATCCCAACCGTCGCCTGTACGACACGGAGAAAAGCCAGTACGTTACGCTGCAGCAGATCCGGGACCTGGTGCTCGAGGAAGTGCCTTTCATCGTTATCGATCAAAAGACCGAGGAAGACATCACGCGCAGTATCCTGCTGCAGATCATTTTCGAACAGGAATCCGAAACCAACCCGCTGTTTTCCAACGACAACCTGGAACGCTTCATCCGCTTTTACAACGCCGGTGCGCATCTCGGTTTTTCTGACTTCATCGGCCAGGGGATGACCTTCTTTCAACAACAGCAGCGCGAATTCGGCAAGGCCATGCAGGGAATGCACAATCCGGTGACATTCTGGACCGATATGACGCAGAAAAACATCGATGCCTGGCGCAAGATGATGGGGCTCGGACCCGAAAAAGACGACCCAGACTCGAAGTAAGTCACTGTTTCATAAAGCATTAACCAATTAGTCGAGGCAGCGCTTGACAGCGGCGCGAGATATCCTATATTTTGTGCACTGCAATAAAAATGCTGCGATGCAGCACCTTACCACGGCAAGATGACAGAATTATGAAGCAACCCAAAATTGCGCTCGTCACCGGTGGCACCGGCGGTATCGGCACCGCGATCTGTATCGCTCTCGCGGACCAGGACCGCAGGGTCATTGCAGGATTTTATCCTCCCGACAAGGAAAACGCGGTCGCGTGGCAGGAAAAGCATCGCGCCAATGGCTATGACTTTGAAATCGTAGCCTGCGACGTTAGCAATTTCGCCTCGAGCCAGCAAATGCTGCACGACGTCGAGGCGACTATGGGTCCGGTCGATATCCTGGTCAACTGTGCCGGCATCACGCGTGACAAGACGTTGCGCCGCATGACTCCCGAACAGTGGGACGACGTCTTGCGTACCAATCTCGATTCGGCCTTCAACGTGACCCGCCACGTCGTCGAAAGCATGTCGGCCAGGGGCTTCGGCCGAATCGTCAATATTTGCTCGGTCAACGGTCAAAAGGGCCAGTACGGACAGGCCAACTACTCGGCGGCCAAGGCCGGGCTGCACGGTTTTACCAAGGCGGTTGCGCAGGAACTCGCGGCCACCGGCGTCACCGTCAACTCGGTATCCCCCGGTTATGTCAAAACCGAGATGACCGACGCAATCCCCGAGGAGATTCGCGACTCGATCATCCAGCAGGTACCCATGGGACGCATGGCTTACCCCGACGAAATCGCTTACGTGGTCAGTTTCCTGACCGACGATCGGAACACCTACATGACCGGTGCGAACCTGCCGGTCAACGGCGGCATGTACATGACCTGATAGACCGGTGCGAAACCGGCAGGTAAACTGCGAAGGCGGCCCTACAAGGCCGCCTTTTTTAATTCCGGAAACCGAAAATACCCGGTTTATGTTGCAGTGCACAATAAACTATGCTAGTCTAAAAATCTTATAAATTTGAACGAGTTACCATCATGAGCGAGAGCAAACCCTGGACCGATCAATGGTTCAAGGCACAACAGCAATTCGTCGACGCATGGAGTGAAATGGCCAAGGCCAACGGCGTCGAGGCCGGCAGCAGCCAGACCGACCTCTGGTCCGAGGGCTTCGAAATGTGGCGCAAGGCATGCGGCGGCCAGACCCAGCCTGACGCACAGGCGGCAATGCAGAAATGCCTCGACATGGGCAAGGAATATTTCGCCATGGCCGAACAGGTTGGTAAAAGCATCTCCGAGGGTAAAAACCCGGTCGACGCGATCACCCAGTGGCTCGAGCAACTCAAGAGCACGCTGCAACAATTCTCCGGCGTAGCGGGCTTCAACGGCGCCAACGTCGGTGACTTCATGCAGCAGTGGTTCAGCCCGAACGCGGCGTGGCAGGACATGGTCAGCAAGTTGCTTCCACTGAGCCAGGCCGGCTGGCAGTTCCCCGGAATGAATGCACCGGCATTTAATATGGGCGAGGCAATCGACCCGATAGGCAGGGTGCTGCAGTCGCCCGGCATCGGCTATTTTCGCGAGCCCCAGGAAAAGCAGCAGAAAGGCCTGCAACTCGCGCTCGAGTACCACGAGGCGAACAATAAATTTAATCAGGCATTCCTGCGCATCGCCCTGGAATCGATCGAGGGTTTCCAGTCGAAGCTGATGACCCTCGACGGGGATAACACGCCGAAGTCACTGCGCGAGCTCTACGACCTCTGGGTCGAGGTCAGCGAGGCGCACTACGCCGAGTTCGCGATGAGCGAAGAGTACCAGGCACTTTACGGCGACATGGTCAACAAGCTGATGATCATGAAGAAGCACTACAGCGAAATCACCGACGACTTCCTGCGCGCGATGAACCTGCCCAATACCAGCGAGGTCGACACGATGCAGAAGCGCCTGCAGCAGCTGCGTCGTGAAAATTTTTCCCTGAAAAAGGAAATCCGGGAGATCCGGGAACTGGTGCAACGCGTTGCCGACCGACCGGCCGCAAAACCCCAGCAGGCGTCGAAAAGGGTGGTGAAAAAAGCCTTCCCGAAAAAAGCCGCCGTGAAAAAAGCCGCCAGTAAGGTGTCGCCGAAAAAGACCGCGGCGAAACCGGCCATGAAAAAACCCAGCATTAAAAAGTCCGCGGCGAAGAAGAAGGCCGCCGGCAAACCGAGAGCAGGAGCCCGATCATGAGCACGATTCCATTTCGTTCCGACAAGGTCGTCGAGGAACTGGTCCAGTTCAACCAGAACCTGAGCAAGGGCGTCAAGAACCTGCTTGACGCCGAAGAGATCAGCGCCGGCGTCACGCCGCGCGAGGAAGTATACGCCGAGGACAAGCTCAAGCTGTATCGCTACCAGCCCTCGACCGGCGTCGTGCAGAACAAGATTCCGACCCTGATCGTCTATGCGCTCGTCAACCGCCCTTACATGACCGATATCCAGGAAAATCGCTCCACCGTGCGCGGCTTGCTGAATACCGGGCAGGACGTGTACCTGATCGACTGGGGCTACCCGGACATGGCCGACAAGTACCTGACCCTGGACGACTACATCAACGGTTACCTCGATCGCTGCGTCGACGTGATCCGCGAGCGCCACGGCGTCGACAAGATCAATATCCTCGGCATCTGCCAGGGCGGCGTGTTCAGCCTGTGTTACGCCACGCTGCACCAGGACAAGGTCAAGAACCTGGTGACCATGGTGACTCCGGTAGACTGCAAGACGCCCGACAACATGCTGAGCCACTGGGTCCAGCAGATGGATATCGACGCGATCGTCGACGCCATGGGCAACCTGCCGGGAGAAATGCTCAACTGGACTTTTCTCAACCTGAAACCGTTCCAGCTGATGGGGCAGAAATACGTGTCGATGGTCGACATCATCTCGGACGAGAAAAACGTGAAAAACTTCATGCGCATGGAGAAGTGGATTTTCGACAGTCCCGACCAGGCCGGCGAGGCATTTCGCCAGTTCATCAAGGATTTTTTCCAGCAAAACAAACTGGTCGAAGGCGGCCTGAAGATCGGCGAGCACGACGTCGACCTGAAAGATCTGAAGCTGCCCGTGCTGAACATTTATGCCGAACAGGATCACCTGGTCCCCCCGGCAGCGTCGAAGATTCTGCCCAAACTGATCGGCAGCAAGGACTATACTGAGCTGTCGTTTCCGGGCGGCCACATCGGCATTTACGTCAGCGGCAAGGCGCAGGCCACGGTCACGCCGGCCATCTCCGACTGGTTGAACGAGCGCAGTTAACCCGGGCGGCGCGCGGGCCGGAGCCAACGCCCCGGTCCGCGATGCTTTCCCGGCAGTCTCACCGCAGCTGGCTCTGGCGCGCTCGCTTCACGTCACGGGGCCGCTGTGCTTAAATCGAACTGCCATGAGCAAGATCACTCCGGAAACCTTCAACCTGTTGCTGCACGCTGAGCTGCCGTCGGCGGCTGAGAGCGGCATCTACGCCGAGACCATCGATGCCGGCAAGGCGGTGCTGGTGCTGCCTTACTCGGAAAAGTTTCTGCGCCCGGGAGGCACTATCGCCGGTCCTTTCATGATGCTGCTTGCAGACGTCTGCATGTACGCGGTGGTGCTGAGCCTGCTGGGTGAAGTCAAGCTCGCGGTTACCACCAGCCTGAACATTAATTTTCTGCGCAAACCGGGAGAATGCGACCTCGTTGCGCGGGGCAATATCATCAAGCTCGGCAAGCGCCTGGCCGTGGTCGAAGTCTCGATCTTCAGCGAGGACGAGATCGTCGCGCACGCCACCGGCACCTACTCGATTCCGCCCTGAGCATCGGCAGAACGGCCCGATCGCCTCCGGCGGCTGGCCTCCCGGGGCTGTTTAACGCACCCCCTAACTTACCGGTCGCTGTGGCCACTGCGCAGCTCCTGCCGCACGATTGCGTCTGCTTCCGCGGCATGCGCCTTGCGCGCCCACAGGTAAAACACACATCCGAGCAGGACCCAGGCCAGTACGATGGCCCATTCGTAGGGCCAAATCAGCGCGGCCGGGCTGCCGGGAAGATATAGCAAGACGATCCCAAGCGCCAAAATCAGCGCCGCGTAACCGACGAGCTCGCCCCGCGCCACCTTGAACGGGCGCGGCATCTCCGGCTCGCGGCGCCGCAGTACCAGGAAAGACAACGCGACCGTGGCATAGGCAATGACGATACCGAGACCACCGGCATCAACCAGCCAGACCAGCGTTTTACGACCGAACAGTGGCGCAATCAACGACAGGCCGCCGACGAGTAATATTGCGTTCACCGGCGTGTTGTAGCGGGGATGCAGGTGGCCGAGAAAATCGGGCAGCATTTTTGCGTGCGCCATCGCGTAAACCGCGCGGCTGCCGCCGATCAGGAAAGCATTCCAGCTGGTCAGGATGCCGCCGATTCCGGCGATCACCAGCAGCTTGCCGGCCCAGGCGCCACCGAAGACCGCGCTCATCGCATCCGCGGTCGCCAGCGTCGAGCTTGCGGTTTCCTCGGGCGTCATCATCAGCCCGACCGCGAGTATCATGAACAGGTACCAGGCCACCGCCATAAACACCGACAACACCAGGATACGCCCGATCTGGCGTTGGGGCAGATCGATTTCCTCGGCCGCCTGCGGAATCACGTCGAAACCGACAAACATGAACGGGGTCATGATCACGACCGCGAGCAGTCCTTTCGCGCCGTCGTTGAACCACGGCTCGAGATTTGCGCTTTCGCCGCTGAACAGGGACCCGCTGGCCAGCATTACACCGACAATCAGGATAAGCAGCGTCACGACCTTTTGCAGGAACGCGGAAGCCTGGATACCGCGAATGTTGACCCAGGTCATCACGGCCGCGCCGACAATCCCGACCAGCGCCCAGGTGAAATAAACATCCCAGCCGGCCACGTTCCACAGCAATCCGACCTTGTAGTTCGGGAAGAGGTGCTCGATCACGGTGGGCAGCGCGACCGCCTCGAACGCCACCACGGAAACGTAGCCCAGAATGATCGCCCAGGTGCAGAAAAACGAACCGCCCATGCCGAGCGCGCGATGGCTGTAGACGTGTTCGCCGCCGGTCAATGGCATTGCCGATGCCAGCTCGGCATAGGTCAGTCCGATCAGCACTACCGCGATTCCACCGATCACGAACGCGATCATCGCCCCGATCGATCCCGCGGACTGGATCCAGCCGCCGGTCAGCACGACCCAGCCCCAGCCGATCATTGCGCCGAAGGCGAGCGCAAGCACCTCGCGACTCTTCAAGACTCGTTGAAATTTGCCATCAGACATGCGCTGTATCCCTCTTCACGACGCGAATTATGAAATGATTTTTCTGTTCTGCAAGGGGTCGATCTCGTCCAGTCCCGGCGAATCGATTGACCATTTTGATCTGCTAGGTGAAGTCCCGCTGCGATCGAATCAAAACCGGGGCAACGCAATTTATCAACGGCAAATTTTTCCAACTCGCGGCTTGCCGATGGCCGGGCAAAAAAAAGGCCGGAACCCGGGTTCCGGCCTTTTCGACAGCGGCCTGCCGCGTTAGTACATATGCTGGCCGCCGTTGATCGACAGCGTCGAACCGGTAATGAAACCGGCATCGTCCGAGACCAGGAACTTCACTCCGCGAGCAATTTCGCTGGCTTCGCCGAGGCGACCGACCGGGATTCGCGCGACGATTTTTTCGAGCACGTTTTCCGGTACCGCTCGCACCATTTCGGTGGCGATATAACCCGGCGCTATCGCGTTTACGGTAATGCCCTTGCCCGCGCCTTCCTGCGCCAGTGCCTTGGTAAAGCCGTGAATGCCGGACTTCGCCGCGGCGTAGTTGACCTGGCCGTACTGACCCGCCTGGCCGTTGATCGAACCGATGTTGACGATACGACCGAAGCCGCGTTCGCGCATGCCGTCGATAACGCCGCGACTCATGTTGAAGCAGGATGTCAGATTAGTCTGAATGACCGCGTTCCATTGCTCGAAGCTCATCTTGTGCATCGTGCCGTCGCGCGTAATGCCGGCGTTGTTCACCAGTATCTCGACCGGGCCGACCTCGCTTTCGATCTTCTCGATCGCCTGCTGGCATGCGTCGAAGCTACCGACGTCGAACTTATAGGTTGGAATACCGGTATCTTCACTAAACTTCTTGGCCGCGTCGTCATTGCCGGCATAGGTGGCAACGACCCGGTATCCGGCGTCTTTCAACGCCAGACTGATGGCTTCCCCGATACCGCGGGTACCACCGGTGACTAGAGCAACTCGACTCATTGTTAGATCTCCTTTGAAATTATTGATTGACTATCTTTCCACCGCGAGCGCAACGCCCTGTCCGCCGCCGATACACAGCGTGGCCAGGCCTTTGTGCGCATCGGTACGCTTCATGCCGTGCAACAAGGTCACCAGCACGCGCGCGCCGGAGGCGCCGATCGGATGGCCCAGCGCGATCGCACCGCCGCTGATGTTGACCTTGCTGGTATCCCAGCCGAGATCGCAGTTGACCGACATCGATTGTGCGGCGAAAGCTTCGTTGGACTCGATCAGGTCCAGATCGTCGACGCTCCAACCGGCTTTTTCGAGGCATTTTTTCGATGCCGGGATCGGGCCGGTGCCCATGATCGCCGGATCCACGCCGGCACTACTATAACCCTTGATCGTGGCGAGCGCTTCGAGACCCAGTTCTTTCGCCTTGTCGGCGCTCATGACCAACAGCGCCGCGGCACCGTCGTTAATGCCCGAAGCGTTGCCCGCAGTGACCGTGCCTTCACGGTCGAATGCCGGGCGCAGCTTGGCCAGACCCTCGGCGTTGGTGCCGTGTTTCGGGTACTCGTCGCGGTCGAACACGACCGGATCGCCCTTGCGCTGCGGGATTTCCACGGCAACGATCTCGGCTTCGAATACGCCGTCATTTTGTGCCTGCTCGGCCTTTTGCTGTGACGCAGCGGCGAAAGCGTCCTGGTCGTCACGGCTGAACTGGTATTTCTTCGCGATATTCTCCGCGGTCACGCCCATATGGTAATCATTGAACGCGTCCCAAAGGCCGTCGACGATCATGCTGTCTCTCAACTGCCAGTCGCCCATGCGCTGGCCATCGCGCGATTTCGGTAACACGTGCGGCGATGCGCTCATGTTTTCCTGGCCGCCGGCAATGATCACGTCGGCATCACCGCACTTGATCGCCTGCGCGGCGAGGTGCACCGCCTTGAGTCCGCTGCCGCAGACCTTGTTGATCGTCATCGCCGGACATTCCTGCGGCAGGCCGGCCTGAATCGAAGCCTGGCGCGCCGGGTTCTGGCCAACGCCCGCGGTCAGGACCTGGCCGAGGATCACTTCGTCGACCTGGTCACCGGACAAATTGTTTCGTTGCAGCAGGGCCTTGATAACCAGCGCGCCCATCTGGCTTGCCGGCATCGATGACAAGGCTCCGCCAAAAGACCCTATCGGGGTTCGTACGGCATCTACTATCACTACATCTGTCATTTTTCTGTCCTGTAAAAAAAAGGCCCGGAGGTATATTACCACCGGGCCAATACTTTGGAGGAGTAAATCTGCGGAATCGAGCCCGGAGGGGTCGGATCGACTCCTTCGAAATCAACCTAGGCTGCTTTCTTGCCCGCCTTGTTGATTTCCTTTTCGATGTTCTCGACGGTCTTCTTGGCCTTGGCCTGAACTTCCGCGAGAGAGCCTTCGAAAATCGTGCCGGCTTCAGCAACGGCAGCTTCGATTGCGGCGGTGTTCTCTTTGGCAACCGCTACCAGCTTCTCGTTGAGGGCTTCAACATACTTCTGTTGCATTTCGACAACGGTGTTCAGATCTTTGGTTTCGGCCAGAGATTTGACGTGCGCCAGGTTGCCTTGCATCAGCTCGGCTGCGTTGTCCGCGTGGCTTTGCATCAGTTTGATTGCCAGAGCAGTGTTGTTCTCGGCCAGCTTCATCGCCGGCTTCATGCTATCCTGGGCCAGTTTCATAAATTCTTCGTACATCATAGTTTTCCTCGTTACTAATCAATAAAGTGATTAAAAGATTATGCTGCACTGCAGCAATGGGCATAATATAGGGATTGGATGCACGAATGTCAAGTTTTTTGTTGCACTGCAGCAAAAAAAATTATTCTTATAACCTATTGATTTTAATTGATTATTTTTTCGGCCAGCTCGGAAAGGTCATTTATTACGAGATTTGGCTCGATTTCCAAGTGATCGAACACGGCGGTTGGCGAGCGTCGTAGCCACGCGGCCTTCATGCCGGCGCTGACCGCGCCGATCACGTCGAAGCCGTTACTCGAAACGAGCCAGCAATCTTCT
>JBFGQE010000039.1:0-14749 GCA_041564355.1 Gammaproteobacteria bacterium
AGATGCGTTGCGCCGGATTGCCCGGCAGGGCGGGGGGGTCTACGCGTCGATCAGCGCCGACGATCTCGATATTAACGCGCTGGGATACCTGCTCGAATCGAGGCTCGACGATCGCACCGCCGAGGTCGATAATCGCTCGGCGGAGATATGGCGCGAGCTCGGTCCCGGATTACTGTTGTTGGCATTGCCGCTGGCGGCGCTCGCGTTTCGTCGCGGCCTGATTTACGGCCTGCCGCTGTTCCTGCTTATCCTGCCGCCCCCCGCCGACGCGCTGGAGTGGAATGACCTGTGGTGGAATTCGAACCAGCAGGCGCTCGAATTGCTGCAATCGGACCAGCCCGGGGCGGCCAGCGAACGATTCAGTCGCCCGGACTGGCGCGGCGTGGCCGAGTATCGCGCCGGCGATTATGCTGCCGCGCTCGAGTCGTGGGAGGGTCTCGACGGCGAGACCGCACAATACAATCGCGCCACCGCGCTCGCGCAACTGCAACGTTACCCGGATGCCCTCGACGCCTACGACGAATTGCTGAAGACGAATCCGCAGCATGCCGATGCCCGATTCAACCGCGACCGGATCGCCGAGTGGCTGCAGCAGCAGCAGGAACAGCAGCAGGAACAGGCGCAGCAACAGCAGCAGCAACAGGCGCAGCAAAACCGCGAGCAGTCACGCGACGGTGCGGGTGATTCGAGTCAGTCGGCCGATGCGCAACAGCAACCCGAGCCTGAAGAGGCGGCCGGCGCCGGTGAACGGCGTTCGGAACTCGATGACCCGCAAACCGGCAGCGCCGAGGCCGAGCAGTTACCGCGCCCGGACGACGACGCTGCCGGGCAGCCTGGCGATACCATCGCGAACCTCGACCAGCAAATGTCCGAGCAGGCAAGCGAACAGTGGCTGCGCAAGATTCCGGACGATCCGGGCGGGCTGTTGCGACGCAAGTTTCTGTACCAGTACCGCCAGCGCGGTGAGCATGACGCCGAGGCACAACCATGGTGATGCGATTCGTCTTGCTCGCGCTATGCTGGTGGCCTGCTTTATTGCTTGCCGAGGTAACGGTTACGATCGATCGCAACCCGGTGCAGGTCAACGAATCCTTCCAGCTCGTCTTTTCGCTCGATCACAGTCCCGAGCGTGACCCGGATTTTTCGCCGTTGCAAAAGAATTTCATGGTGCTCGGCAACACGCGCAGCAACAGTATCAGCATTATCAACGGCGAGTATCAGCGCAGCGTGAAGTGGACCCTGCAATTGATGGCCAAACAAATCGGCGAGTACTCGATCCCGGCGATCCGCTTCGACAAGGAACGCAGTAAACCGTTCAAGGTGACGGTGAAACCGTCGACACTGTCCTCGCTGCCGCACGATTCGCTGGTGCTGGAGCTGTTTGCCGAAACGACCGAAGTCTACGTGCAAAGCCAGGTGGTGGTGACCCTGCGCCTGCTCAGTGCGAGCGAGGTTACCGATCACCTGTTCGGCAAGCTCGAAGTCAGCGGGCTGGACGCGGTAATCGAGCCGCTTGGCGACACGCGCCGCTACCGCACGCGCGTCGCGGACAAGTCCTACCTCGTGCTGGAAAAGAAGCTGGCCCTGTTTCCGCAACAGGTCGGACGGCTCGAGATTTCGCCGGTACTGGCCGAGGTGCGCCTGCCTTCGACCTCGGGATTCGATCCGTTTCGTGTCGGCGGCGAGGTGCGCAGCCTGCGTTCGAACGCGTTATCGATCGATGTCGACGCGATCCCGGCCGAATT
The DNA here is from genome assembly GCA_041564355.1 of Gammaproteobacteria bacterium. Classification (GTDB taxonomy): domain Bacteria; phylum Pseudomonadota; class Gammaproteobacteria. The sequence goes on from JBFGQE010000039.1 coordinate 1,746, forward strand.
CGATGCAGCATACTGGCTGCCGGCCAACCGTATCGAGCTGCGCGAGGAATGGGATGGTGACCCCGACCAGCTGGTTGCCGGGGAGCCGATTACGCGCCGCCTGTCGCTGCGCGCGGAAGGCTTGACCGCGGCACAACTGCCGGAGCTGAAATGGCCTTCGGTCGACGGTATCAAGCAGTACCCGGACCAGGCGCTGTTGCAGAACGCGGCCACGAGCACGGGTATCAACGGACAGCGCGTGCAAAACGTCGCCCTGATCCCGGGGGCGCCGGGACTTTACCGCCTGCCCGAAATCCGCGTCCCCTGGTGGAACCTGAAAAGCGGCCGCGTCGAGGTGGCGACCCTGCCCGCGCGAGCGCTTAAAGTGGCGCCGGCCCCGGTCGCAAACATCACCCCGGACAGCGCCGCGCCCGCGTCGAGCGAAGCCGAGCCGGTGGCCCGGGCGCCGGCGCCGGGGAACCGATTCTGGCTCGGTTTAAGCCTCGCGCTCGCCTGCGGCTGGTCGCTGCACGCGACCTACTGGTGGGTGGGCGCGCGGCGTCGTGCGCGTCGCTCGCAAGGGTCGGGACCAGAACACGACGAGAGCCTGCGCCAGGCGCGCCGACGCCTGCGCCGGGCCTGCGCGGAAAACGATGCCGCCGCTGCACGCACCGCGCTGCTGGGCTGGGGACGAGCCCTGCTCGCGCCACGCGAAGTCAATAACCTGGGTCGTCTGGCGCGCATGCTCGGCAGCGAGTTCGAGGCCGAGATCGAACGCGTTAACCATAGCCTGTACGCGCCGGAAAGGGCGGCCTGGCACGGCGAAGACCTGTGGCGGCTTTGCCGGCAACTCGAACGCAGCATTTCACCGCGCCGCGACGATGCGCCGGAGCGGCTCGCGCCGTTGAATCCCTGATCTCGTACGGGCCGAGGGTAAGTCGTGACTTGCCCGCGAACAAGCTCTCGCGGCGATACGCTATCTCGGTTAGACTGGCAAACGTTGCTGGTTGTCATTAACGCGATGGAAGCGATCCAGATTCCCGACCTGATCCGCCTGGTGCTAGTCCTGTCAGTGCTGCTGTTCGGCGGCCTGCTGTTCGCGCTATGGCGCTACCACCTGAGCCTGCGCGACCTCAAAGCAGAGCTGAATCGGCAAATCGAGGCCGGCCGTGCGCTCGACGAGGCGTTGCGCCGCGCGCAACAGGATTGCCAGGAAACGCGCGGCAAACTCGAAACAGAACGCGCGCTTGCCGCGGAGCAGCGCCGCCAGTTCGAGGAGAACCGCAAGCAGATCAGGATGGAGTTCGAAAACCTCGCCAACCAGGTGCTGGAACAGAAAACGCGCAGCTTCGACCAGCACAACCGGCAATCAATGGAAGCGCTGCTGAAACCTTTTCGCGAGCAGGTCGACGCATTCCAGAATCGCGTCAACGAGGTGCACAGCCAGTCGCTGAAAGGCAACGCGACGCTGCAGAGTGAAATCAAGAACATGCTAGACGTCGGTTTGAAGATGAGCAGCGATGCGCAGAACCTGACCGAGGCGTTGAAGGGCGATTCGCAGAAGCGCGGCAGCTGGGGCGAGACCCAGCTCGAGAAAACCCTGCAGATGTCCGGCCTGATCGAGAACGCGCACTATGAAAAACAGACCTCGCTGGTGGATGCAGCGGGTAAGCGCAAGCAGACCGATTTCCTGATCAAGCTGCCCGACGACAAGCATATCGTGATCGACAGCAAGGTGTCGCTGGCGGCCTACGACCGCGCGGTAAGCGCGGAAAACGACGAGCAACTGGAGCGCGCGCTGAAAGATCACGTGCGCGCGGTCAAGCGCCATATCGACGATTTGAAAAGCAAGGACTATACCAACCTGATCGGACTTCGCAGCCCGAGCTTCGTGCTGATGTTCATGCCGATAGAACCGGCCTACATCGAGGCGTTAAAATACGAAAAAGACCTGTTTGCCTATGGCTACGAGCGCGACATCGTGCTGGTTTCGCATACCACGCTGATTCCGATCCTGCGCACGGTTGCAAATCTGTGGGCGATGGATCGCAGCACGCGCGAGGCGCGTGAACTCGGCAACAAGGCCGGCGATATCTACAACCAGGTGCGCACCGTTGCCGAACGCCTCGGCAAGCTCGGCGGCAGCCTGACCGCGGCGACCAACCATTTCAATGATACCGCCCGCGCGCTGACCGGGCGCCAGGGTTTGCGCGGCAAGGTCGAGCGTTTCGCCGACATGTCGAGCAAGGTCAACCAGGCGATCCCCGAAATCGAACCGCTGCACAACGACCTGCAGCGCGAGGGCCTCGAATTACTGGCCGAGCCGCTGGAGCCCGAAACGCCGGCCGAATTGCCCGCCGCGAAGCGGGAGCCGGAATCACCCGCCGAATTACCCGCCACGGCCGACGTCAAGAAGGCGAAGCAGGCGGTCATCGACAAGGCCGACGTTACTTGAAATATTCTCGATAAACACCTATTTAACTAGGGGTTAATTCAATTTTTTCGACGTGAAATACCAGGATTATTACCAGATTTTGGGTGTTCCCCGGGATGCCGACGAGAGCGATATCAAGAAAGCGTATCGCAAGCTCGCGCGCCGCTATCACCCGGACGTCAACAAGGATGGCGGTGCGGAAGAAAAGTTCAAGGAAGTCAACGAAGCCTACGAAGTGCTGAAAGACCGTGAAAAACGCCAGGCTTACGATCGCTTTGGCGCCGACTGGAAGCACGGGCGTGAATTCGAGGAAGCCGGTTTCGGTGGCGGCTTCCGCGGCGGCGGCTACGCCCGGGAAGGTTTCAGCGGCGGCGATTTCAGCGATTTTTTCGAATCGATCTTCGGCAGCGGTTTCCAGCAACCCGGTGGTGCGCAGTATCAGCCGGGGCGCCGACGCGGCGCTGACACGCAGCTGAAACTCGATATCACGCTCGAGGAAGCCTTCAACGGCGGCAGCAAGACGATTCAGTTCGCCAGCACACCGGGTTCGCAGGAAATGAAAAAGCTCAAGATCAGTATTCCACGCGGGGTTAAAACCGGGCAAAAGATTCGCCTGGCGAAGCAGGGCAAGATGTCGACCAGCGGCGGCGAGGCCGGCGACCTGTACCTGGAGATGAATATCCTGCCGCACCGGCTGTTCAGGCTGGAAGACCGCGACGTAATCCTGCGCCTGCCGCTCGCGCCCTGGGAAGCGGCCAGCGGCACGACACTCAAGGTCCCGACCCTGTCGGGCCAGGTCGACCTGAAGATCAAGCCGGGTATGCAGTCCGGTCAAAGAATGCGGCTCAAGGGCAAGGGGATGCCGGGGCCGAAGCCGGGCGATCAGCTGGTCGAGATCATGATCCAGACGCCGCCGGCGAAAGACGCGAAGAGTAAAAAGTTCTACGAGGACATGCGCGCGCAATTTGACTTCAACCCGCGCTCGTTTTAATACTACCTGGATGAGAATCCTGATCGCAGCCTGGCTGCTCGCGCTCGGCGTGGCGGTACAGGCGGCCCTTCCCGCCGCGGTTGACGGTCAGCCGTTGCCGAGTCTTGCGCCGATGCTCGAGCGCACCACGCCTTCCGTGGTCAATATCGCCACGCGCGGCAAGAGCCGTCGCCGGGTCGAGCTGCCGCTGCCACGCGACCCGCTGTTCCGGCGCTTTTTCGACGTGCCCAGCATAGAACGCATCCAGGAGACCGCGAGTCTCGGCTCCGGCGTCATCGTCGACGCCGCGCGCGGGCTGATCCTGACCAATTACCACGTGATCAAGGATGCCTACGAAATCAACGTGACGCTGACCGACGGGCGCGAGCTCAGCGCGGCCATCATCGGCCGTGATCCGGACACCGATGTCGCCGTGATCCAGGTGCCGCCGGAAAACCTGGTCGACATTCCGCTCGCCGATTCCGAGCAGCTGCGCGTGGGCGATTTCGTCGTCGCAATCGGCAATCCTTTCGGTCTTGGCCAAACCGTGACCTCCGGCATCGTTTCCGCGCTCGGCCGATCCGGTCTCGGTGTGGAATCGATCGAGGATTTCATTCAGACCGACGCTTCGATCAATCTCGGCAACTCGGGTGGCGCGCTGGTTAACCTGCGCGGTGAACTGGTCGGGATTAATACCGCGATATACGGCGCCGGCAACCAGGGCAGCATCGGCATCGGCTTTGCGATCCCAATCAACATGGCGCATGACATCATGCAGCAACTGGTCGAGCACGGCGAGGTACGGCGCGGGCGCCTGGGTGCGCGCGGCCAGGACCTTACCGCGCAGCTCGCGCAGGCTTTCGGTATCGCGCACCACAACGGTTTTATCGTAACCCAGATCGAGGCCGGTTCGCCGGCGTTCAAGGCCGGTTTGCAGGTCGGCGACGTGATCATTGCCGCCAACCAGCGACCGGTTCGCTCGTCGCGCGATATGCACAACCTGGTTGGCTTGCAACGCATCGGGCAGACCATCGAGCTGGACCTGTTCCGCGACGGCGAGCGCGTCACGCTGCCGGTGGTGATACAGCCAATCGACATAGGTCGTATCGATGGCGATCGAATTCACCCGCGCCTTGCCGGCGCGACCATCGGGGAGATCCGCGAGCAGCATCTGCAGCGCGGTCGCATCGAATACCTGAAAGTGCTCGAAGTGGAGCCGGGTTCCAACGCGGCCGAAGCCGGTCTGCTTGCGGGCGATGTAATCTATTCGATCAACAAGCAGCTGACGCGCAGTTTCGACGAGGCGCTCGAAATTGTCGCCGGGCGCAGCGGCGGTTTCATTCTGAATATCCAGCGCGATAACCAGGAACTATACCTGCTGCTAAAGTGATAGAATCGAACGCATGAGCAAGTTGACCCATTTCAATCAGGCCGGCGAGGCGCACATGGTCGACATTGGCGACAAGGCGAGCAGTTCACGCCGCGCGGTGGCCGCCGGGCGCATCACGATGCAGGCCGAGACCCTGCGCCTGATCACGCAGGGCAAGCATAAAAAGGGCGATGTACTCGGTGTCGCGCGCGTGGCCGGCATCATGGCGACCAAGCGCACCGCGGACCTCGTACCGATGTGTCACCCGCTGTCGCTGACGCACGTCGCAATCGAGTTCGACGTGATCTCGGCGGATAACGCAATCGATTGCACCGTGACTACCGAGACCCGCGGCCAGACCGGCGTCGAAATGGAGGCTTTGACCGGCGTGCAGGTAAGCCTGCTGACGATCTACGACATGTGCAAGGCGGTCGATCGCGGCATGGTGATCGGCGACGTGCGTTTGCTCGAAAAATCGGGCGGCAAATCGGGCAGCTGGAAGCGGGACTGATTCGTGGCCGAGCAGGGCTGCCCACCGCGGCGCGTTGTCAATCTTTCGCTTTCAATCCTTCGCCCGCCATGCATTCGTCGATGATGGCCTGGGCCTTGCGGCGCGCAATTTCGTAACTCTCCTCGAGCGAGTCCCGCGCATCGGCGTTGGTCGTGGTCATGACCGCTGCCTCGGTTGCTATTTCCTGGTAATGCAATTCGAGCTCGATCTCTTCGACTTGACACCGGGTCATTGCCTGTTTGATTCGTGCGGAATCCACGGCGGCACCGTCCAGGCCGACCCAGCCAGTACCGCAGCCACCGAGCAAGAAAGGCAGGCTAATCAGGCAGGCGAATTTCGATGGCTTCATCCGGTATTTCCTCGAGTCAGGGCGCTTTCGGCGAGCGGAAACCGTGTCGGGAGATTGATTTAATCGATCATCCCTGCGCCAGCAGGCTGCGCAGGTCGATCACCGCGGCGTTCGCGCGCGAGATATACGACGCCATGACCAGCGAGTGGTTGGCGAATATTCCGAAGCCGCTGCCATTCAGCACGACCGGACTCCACAGCGCATCCTGGGTCGACTCGAGCTCGCGAATAATCTGGCGCAGGCTGATCAGTGCGTTTTTCTTTTTCAGGATGGGTTCGAAATCGACTTCGACCGCGCGCAGCAGGTGCATCAACGCCCAGGCCGCACCGCGCGCCTCGTAGAACACGTCATCGATTTCCAGCCACGGCGTTTTCACCACGACCTGGGAGCTGGTCCGGGTCGACTGGACCGCTTCCGGATCGCCGGCGAGATCGGTGTTCAGCCGCACCTGGCCGACGCTCGCGCTGAGGCGTTGCGACAGGCTGCCGAGCCGTTTTTCGACCTGGCCGAGCCAGGTGCGCAGGTTGTCCGCGCGCGCGTAGAACTGCGCATCCGGCTCGTTCGGGTTTTGCAGCCGCTCGAGGTAACCGTAGAGCGCATCGATACCGTCGCCGTAGACGTTTTCGGTGGCTGGAAGCCACCACGAGCTGTTATCGAAGTGGAATTTCGGCTCGGTGATGATCAGATCCTTGTCCTCGACCGATTGCGACTGCGAACGGCTGAAGTCGTTGCGCAGCGAGCGCGCCATGTCGCGGCACTGCACGAGCACGCCGAATTCCCAGTTCGGGATGTTATCCAGCCAGATCGACGGCGGCATGATGTCGTTGGAAAGATAACCGCCGCGCTTGTTCATCAGGGTTTCCATCGCGGTGATGACCGTGCTCGTCGTGTAGCTGCCGGTGGTCAGGCGTGACTCGGTTTCCGGCGCGTGCGAGATCGCGGCCTCGACCACGTCGAACGGATCGGGCTCGTCGCTCCAGTAAATGCCGATCAACACCAGGATCAGCAACAGAACCAGCAGCAGCGCCAGAATCGGCTTCGCCTTCCCGTCCCCGGAGGCTACGCCGGACCGGAAACCGCGACCTCGATCGAGCCAGTCAGTCAGGATGTGTCTCATATTCTTGAATCAAGGTCCGTTTCGTGCCACATTGCGCGGCATTATTTCAGATCGGCGCGGTCGGATAAAGCGCCCAGGTACTCCATGAAGAAACTATTCCGCTACCTGATCATCGGCATTGTCGCCGCGATCGCTTTTCTCGTCGCCATCGTCGCGATTTTCGTCGCCGTATTCGACGCCAATGCCTACAAGGACGAACTGTCGCAACTGGTACAGGAACGGACCGGGCGCGACCTGCAGTTTCATGGCGACGTAAGCCTGACCATTTTTCCGGCACTCGGCATGAAGCTTGGCGCAATGAGCTTTTCCAACGCCGAAGGATTCGGCGCCAAGCCGATGGTCAAGGTCAAGGAAGCCAGCATCAGCGTAGACCTCGCCTCGCTGATCGCGTTTTCGCCGGAAATCGACCAGTTCGTGCTACGCGACCTCGAAATCAATCTCGTGCGCAACAAGGCCGGAGTCACCAACTGGGATGACCTGGTGCCGAAAGCGAAGCCGGGCGATGCCGGCGAAGCCGCAACCGCCCAGACTGAAAAGGATAGCGGCGACGGTGGCGCTATCGGCATCAGCGGCGCGTTCGGCGGGCTCGACCTGCAGAACATCAGCCTGAGCTGGCGCGACGAGCAGGCCGGCAGCGAGTTCCTGATCCGCGATCTCGACATCGCCACCGGGCGCATCGTGCCGAACGAGGCTTTCCCGTTGACGCTGCAGCTCGATGCCAATGCGGATGGATTCGACGTGCGAGTCGATTTGAAATCCGATATCGAGTACCTGATCGCCGAGCAGAAACTGACCCTCGAAAACATGGCGCTGGCACTGAACGAATTCAACATCGGCGGGCGCCTGCAGGTCAGCAACTTCGCCAAACCGGTGCTCGGTTTCGATCTCGAGTCGGAAAAACTCGACGTCGACGCGCTGCTCGGTACCTTGCCTCCGTCGCCGGAGCCGGCCACCGAGGCCGACGGCGAGGCGGTCGCAACCGGCTCCAGCGAAGACGTGCGGATCGCGCTGCCGATGCAGACGCTGCGCGACCTCGATATCGACGGACGCCTGCAGATCGCCTGGCTGAAAGCGCAAAACCTGGTCATGAGCGATGTCGACATGATCGTCAAGGCCAAGCGTGGCGTGATCTCGATAGATCCGTTGAAACTGCAAACCTACGAGGGCCTGGTCGACACCAGGGTCTCGATCGACGTGCGCGGGGAGCTGCCACGCTACCAGGTAAGCAAGACGATCCGCGGCGTAAAGATCGGCAAGCTGATGCGGGATTTCGCCGCCATCGATACGTTGAACGGCACGTTGAACGCCGAGGTCAGCGCAACCACCGGCGGAGAGTGGCTCAGCGAGCTGAAACGCCAGAGCAACGGCAAGCTGAAGCTCGAGTTCGTCGACGGCGCGATCAACGGGTTCAATATTCGCCAGTCGATCGAAGCGGCAAAAGCGCGCCTGCGCGGCGAAACCCCGTCGGCGAAGGAAACGCTGAAGACCGACTTTTCGGCATTGAGCCTGACCGGGGTGATCGAAAACGGCGTGTTCCGCAGCGACGACCTGAACCTGCAGGCGCCGGCGCTGCGCGTCGGCGGCCGGGGTAGCGCCGACCTGAACCGGGAATTCGTCGATTACCTCGTCAATGCAAAGCTGGTCGGCTCGGTCGAGGGCCAGGGCAGCGCCGGCGCGGACGAGCTCGCCGGGCTCGCGATCCCGGTGCGCATCAAGGGGCCGTTCGCGGCGCCGAAGATCGATGTACAGCTCGACGAAATGTTGAAAGCGAGGGCGGACGCCGAGAAGGCAAAACTGCAGGCCGAGATCGCCGCGCAGAAAGAAGCGCTGAAGCAGCAGCTCGAGGCGGAAAAGAAAGCGCTCGAGGAGGCACAGCGGCGCGAACTCGAGAAGCGCAAGGAGATCGAGAAGACCAAGCTCGAGCAAAAGAAGAAAGAGGCCGAAAAGAAACTGTTGGAAAAACTGCTCGACTGAATGGACAGCGACGCGGCCAGCTTCGCTCGGACGGTACTGCAGTGGTACCGCCGATACGGCCGCCACGACCTGCCATGGCAGGGGCAGAACGCGTACCGCGTATGGCTCTCGGAAATCATGCTGCAGCAAACCCAGGTGACCACGGTGATTCCGTATTACCTGAACTTCGTCAAGCGTTTCCCGACGTTGAAATCGCTTGCCGAAGCGAGTATCGACGACGTGCTGCGCCACTGGCAGGGTCTCGGCTATTACGCGCGCGCGCGCAACCTGCACCGTGCCGCACAAATCATTCGTGACCGGCACCACGGCCGCTTTCCGCGCGATTTCGACGCGCTAATGGACCTGCCTGGCATTGGTCGCTCGACCGCCGGCGCGATCCTGAGTTTCGCCTTCGGCCAGTCCTGGCCAATCCTCGACGGTAACGTCAAGCGCGTGCTTGCGCGCTGTTTCCGGGTGCGCGGCTGGTACGCTCAGCGCGAGACGATGCAGCAACTCTGGTACCTCGCCGAATCGGTTACGCCGGAAAAAGAAACGGCCGATTTCAACCAGGCGATGATGGATATCGGCTCGATGATCTGCCTGAAAACGCGACCCAAGTGCGAGGCCTGCCCGTTGAAGAAAATGTGCTCGAGCTACCGGCACAACAGCCAGGCCGAGTTTCCGCAAAAGAAACCCGCGCGCAGCAAGCCGCATAAAAATACGCTAATGCTGCTGCATCGCTGCGACGAAATGATTTTACTGTGGCGCCGTCCACCCAGCGGGATCTGGGGCGGGCTCTGGTCTTTGCCCGAGGTCGACGGCGCCGGTTCGGTGGAGCTGTGGCAACGCAGTTTTCTTGGCATGGAGTGCGCCCCAAGGCGCGTGCAAAAGAACGTCATACGCCACCAGTTCACGCATTACAGTCTCGATATTTCGCTCGCGATCATCGAGCTGGACGACATGCCGCAACGCATCTCGGACAGTGAAAATTATGCCTGGGTCCCGCCGCCGGAACTTGCCAGCCACGGCCTGCCCACCCCCGTGCGCAAGCTCCTCGCCACGCTGGCCTGATTCCGCCCAGTCTGACGCATCGGGTCAAGCCTCTGGATTGCAGCGGGAGTCGGGAATCAGGAAACGGTTTCGTCGAGCAGACCGGCTTCGCGTTCGAACTTTTTAACCAGGATCCCCTCGTCGCCGCAGCAGCTCGCCGCGCATTTGTTGATCGCGTTCAGGGAGTTCGCGTCGAGCTCGAGCCAGGCCGACACGGGTGCGTTCTCGGTCGCGCAGTCGCAGGATATGTCGGTATGCGCATAAACATGCGTCAGCCCGACCTCGCGCCCGGCCGCGGCCGCCGCGTCAATGATCGAGTTGTCGGTCGCGGGCAGATGCGCAAGCCTGTACGCGGGAAAGAATTTGGTCACGTGCCACGGCGAATCGGCGCCGAGGTTGGTGTGTATCCACTCGGCGATGCGGCGTAATTCGACAGGATCGTCGTTCTTGGTCGGGATAACGTTGGTCCGCGTCTCGACGTGAATGCCGAGATCGGCCGCCCGCCTGATCGACGCGAGCACCTGCTCGACCGTGCTGACCGGGCAAATTTCTTTATAAAAATCGGCTGACAGGCTCTTGATGTCCGAGCACAGCACGTCGATATGCGGCGCCATGACCTCGAGCGCTTCGTCGGTGACGAAGCTGTTGGAGACGTAGACGGTAAACAATCCGGCCTCGTGCGCGAGCTTCGACACGTCGAGCACGTACTCCAGCCAGACCGCGGGTTCGGAATAGGTAAAAGCGATGCCATCGACGCCGTGCTTCAGCGCGGTCTCGATCATTTGCTCCGGCGTGATCCAGGCGTCGGTGGATTGCCCGCGGGCAAGCCTGTCCAGCGCCTCGACGCCCCAGGAAATCTCGAGATTGTGGCAACCCTTGCAGCGAAAGTTGCAGCCATAGGAGCCGATCGACATCACCGTCGAATCCGGGCGAAAGTGGTAAACCGGCTTGTTGCGGATCGACTCGACCTCGATTGCCGAGACGATGCCGTAAGACAGGTTGTACAGTTTACCGTTGCGATTTACGTGTGCCTGGCAAAATCCACGCTGGCCGTGGCGCAGGCGGCAGCGCCACAGGCACAGGTTGCAAACCACGTCGCCGTTATCGAGCGGTTCCTGCAACAGGGTTTCGACAAGCTGGTAATTATCGGGCATGGGTCGGCGCGGGCCGGGTTGGTCAACGGGACGACCAGTGTAACCGCCCTTCGCGGCAATTCAATCGCTTTGTTGAGTGGGCTTGGCCTGGCTCGAGTCGTGCTCGAGATGACGGCTCGCGAACTTCTCTGCCGGCACCGGTTTCGATACGTAGTTACCCTGCATCACGTTGCAACCAATGCCCTTGCACAGGGATTCATGCCACTCGGTCTCGACGCCCTCGGCGACCACGTCGAGGCCGAAGCCGTGTCCGACCAGCGTAATCGCCTGCATGATGATCAGGTCGTCCTTGTTGCTCGGCGCCTCGTGAACGAAGCTCTGGTCGATCTTGAGACCAGACAGCGGCAGCTGTTTGAGGTAGCTCAGCGATGAAAAGCCGGTACCGAAATCGTCGATCGAGATATGTACGCCTGCGTTGTGCAATACCGACAGTGCCTTGATTACCTGCTCGGTAGACTCGAGCAACACGTTCTCGGTGATTTCGATGCCGATCATCGACGGTTGCAACTGGTGCTTGCGCATCGCTGGCAGGAACTGGTACAGCACGCCTTTCTCGACGAAATCCTTGCCCGACAAATTGATATCGACCCGAACCGGCTTGTATCCCTGGTCCTGCCACTCGACGATGTGGCGGCAGGCCTGGTGCAGCACCCAGGAACTGATCTCGTTGATCAGGCCGGTACGCTCCGCAATGCGAATGAAATCGCCCGGATTGATGGTTTCACCGTCGCTCTGCGGCCAGCGCACCAGCGCCTCGCAGGATACGACCTTGCCGGTTTCCAGGTTGACCTGAGGTTGAAAATGCAGCTCGAGGCCTTCGTTATCGAGCGCATCGCGCAAGTTGGTCTCGACCCATTGCGAGTACTGCAATTCCATGTTCATCTCGGCATTGAAGAACTGGTAGCAGTTGCGCCCCTCGGCCTTGGCGCGGTACATCGCGAGATCCGCGTTCTTCAGCAGTTCCGAAGGATCGGCGCCGTCTTCCGGAAAGATGCTGATGCCGATGCTGGTGGTGATCTGCACCTGCGCGTCCGGCAGCGAGAACACGGAGCTGAAGCTGGAAATGATTTTTTCGGCGACGTAAATCACGTCGGAGCGATTATCGACGTTGGACATGATCATGACAAACTCGTCACCGCCGAAACGCGCCAGCAGGTCGTAGTTACGCGTTACGTCGGAAATTCGCGTTGCCACCTGCTCGAGCAGCGCGTCACCGGTTTCGTGACCATGCATATCGTTGATCTCCTTGAAGTGATCGAGATCGAAGAACAACGTCGCCAGCATCTTGTTGTTGCGCGAGGTTTCCTCGAGCTTGCGCGTAAAATCGGCCTGCAGCAGGTAGCGGTTGGGCAGGTTGGTGAGCTGGTCGTAGGCCGCAATCTTGTGCAGACGGTTCTCCACTGCCTTGCGCTCGGCGACCTCGAACATCAGGCTGCGTTCGCGCTCACGCAGGCTGTGTAACAGTCGGTTCGATGTGAGCCAGCCGATCACGATCACGATCACGACGCCGATCAGCGTGATGGCGAGATCGTCGACGATATCGTCTACCAGGCGCTGGTAGAAAACCGGGTTGGCGTAAATCTTCAGGATCGCGGCGAGCTCGCCGGTTTCCTGGATGTAAATCGGATTTTCCGTGACGATGCACAGGTCGCAGGTGGTAATGCCGACGTTGAAATTGTCCAGGTCGTAGTCGGATGGAAACACGTCGTAGTCGACCTCGAGCGCGATACCCTTGTACAGCGTCTCGCCGGTACTCGGATCGTTGATCAGCAGCATCTCGTTGATCGTATTGTGGATCACGGAAACATCGGCCTTGCCGGAGAGATTCTGGAACTGCGCCTCGATGGAGCGGGCGTGTGAGGCAGCGAGCACGCGCGCGTTCGTCTCCGCCTCGTTGACCAGACGCGGCCGGATGTCGTAGTGCCAATTCCACAGCGTAATGCCAATGATAAACGCGCCGACAACGAGGAATAACAGCGACGACCCCAAATCCATGGTCGGAGACAGGCTCCGGATAAAATTCTGTTTACTCATGTTTCACCGCAATGCGCAGAAAAAACGCTTTCATTCTGATATTTGTCTTTTTCAGATAATTCATGTTGACCATCGGTAGCACGC
>JBFGQE010000040.1:0-14650 GCA_041564355.1 Gammaproteobacteria bacterium
GCCGATCATACTGATGGCGCAAACCCTGCGCAGCACCAAGTCGCTGGCACTGACGCTGTTGCTCGGGGTTTTACTCGGTGCGATCGGAATCGCCGCGCAATACCTGGTCTGGACCGATCTCGAGCGCGAGTGGGCACGGCTTGCGATGGAACGCATGGGGCAGGCCGATCAGCTCGATCAGGCTTTGATCGAGCGCAACCTGCAGCTGGTGCGCCTGTTCGCGTTGGCGTTGATCGCGATGGGTTATTTGATCGTCGTCGTGATATTGCTTATCGCGCGCTGGCTGCAGGCGGCCCTGGCCGATTCGAAGGGATTCGGCGAGGAATTTCGCGCCTTGACCCTGGGCAAGCCGGCCGCCGCCGTGGCGCTGGTTTTGATGGTGGCCAGTTTCTGGGTGCAGCAGGCGTGGATTAACAGCCTCGCCTTTCTGGTCGTGATTGCGTTCATGTTCCAGGGCATTGCGGTGGTGCACGGAAAGTTGAAGGGACGCAGGCAGTCCGGATTGCTGCTCAGCCTGTACTACGTGCTGCTGGCGATATTCCCGCAGGTCGTGGCGCTGACCGCGCTGACCGGGGTGATTGATAACTGGATTGGTTTCAGGCGAAAATCCGAACCGTCCGATGATGAAACTGAGAATTGATACGAGGCAAACCGATGGAAGTCATACTGCTGGAAAACATTGAAAACCTGGGCTCGGTGGGCGACAAGGTCAGCGTCAAGTCCGGATTTGCACGCAACTACCTGGTGCCGCAGGGCAAGGCCAAGATGGCTACCGCCGCGAACCTGGCCGAGTTCGAGGCGCGCCGCGTCGAACTCGAACAAGCCGCCGCCGAGGCGCTCGCCACCGCGGAGAGCCGCAAGCAGGCGATCGAGGCACTGGGCGTGGTCGAAATCACCGCGCGCGTCGGTGCCGAGGGCAAATTGTTCGGTTCGGTCGGCGTAGGCGATATTTGCGATGCGATCGAGGCCATGGGCGGTGACGTGCAAAAGAGCGAAGTCCGCATGCCGGAGGGCGCGCTGCGCATGACCGGGGAGCATGTCGTCGATATTCACCTGTACACCGACGTCGATACCCAGGTGACGGTGAATATAATCGGCGAGGAATAGGCCTCGCGCGGGTCCGGCCCGTAAATTTTGCCAAAGGCCACCCACGCGGTGGCCTTTTTCTTTTCGATGCCGCTAAAAAAGGTTTATCATTAGCGGTCCATGTCTAAGCTCCGCTGCCGCTACTATGTCTGAAATCTCTTCCCGCGTCGCGGAATTGAGCCAACGTGTCGATGATCTGAAGGTTCCGCCGCACTCGCTGGAGGCAGAACAGTCGGTCATCGGCGGCCTGATGCTGGACAACCGCTCGTGGGATGAAATTGCCGACATCGTCAACGAGCAGGACTTTTACCGCCATGATCATCGCCTGATTTTCCGTTCCATCGCCGCGCTGGCCGAGGGAGACAAGCCCTACGACGTAGTCACGGTCTCGGAATGGCTCGGTTCGCGTGGCGAACTCGACTCGACCGGCGGGCTGGCCTATCTCAGTATCCTGGCCAACGACACCCCGACCGCGGTCAACGTCAAGGCCTATGCCAACATCGTGCGCGAATACTCGGTGTTGCGCAGCCTGATCCAGATCGGCAACGAAATCTCCGCCAGCGCATATAATGCCGATGGTCGACCGAGCAAGGAATTGCTCGACGAGGCCGAGCGTAAGGTGTTTCAGATCGCCGAGCAAAGCGCCGGCAATCGCGAGGGTTTCGAGGCGATTAACGATTTACTCGGGCGCGCGGTGAAAAGAGTCGAGGAGATGTATCGCAACAAGGAAGCGATCACCGGCATTGCCACCGGTTTCAACCTGTTCGACGACAAGACGTCGGGGCTGCAGCGCTCCGACCTGGTGATCGTCGCGGGTCGACCTTCCATGGGAAAAACCAGCTTCGCGATGAATATTGCCGAAAACGCGGCGTTGAACGGCGAGCGTTCGGTGGCGGTGTTCAGCATGGAAATGCCGGGAGAACAGCTCGCCCTGCGCATGATGTCCTCGCTGGGACGCATCGATTCGCACAACCTGCGCACCGGGCGGCTCGATGACCATGACTGGCCGCGGCTGATTTCATCGGTCAATATGCTGTCCAAGGCGAAACTGTTCATCGACGATACGCCGGCACTGACGCCGACGGAGCTGCGCGCGCGCACGCGTCGGCTCAAGCGCGAGCACGGTCTGGACATGATCGTTGTCGATTACCTGCAGCTGATGCAGGTCTCGGGAACGACCGAGAACCGGGCCACCGAGATTTCCGAGATTTCGCGCTCGCTGAAAGCGCTGGCAAAAGAGCTTAACGTCCCGGTGGTCGCCTTATCGCAGCTCAATCGCAGCGTCGAGCAGCGTCCGGACAAACGCCCGGTCATGTCCGACCTGCGCGAATCGGGCAGTATCGAGCAGGATGCCGACGTAATCCTGTTTATCTATCGCGACGAGGTATATAACGCGGAGAGCGCCGACAAGGGCATCGCCGAACTGCTGATTCGCAAACAGCGCAACGGCCCGATCGGGATGGTCAAACTCGCTTTCCTCGGGCAATACACGCGTTTCGAGAATCTTGCTTTCGACGATTACGGGGGCGAGCTTGAATAGTCATGGGGCGAATCGACACCCTCGCGCGATCATCGATTTAAACGCCGTTAAACATAACTACCGTTTTTTGAAAGACGCCCATCAAGGCAATCGCCTCATCGCGGTGGTCAAGGCGGATGCCTACGGTCACGGCGCGGTGCAGGTGGCCCGCGCGCTGCAGGAAGCCGATGCTTTCGCGGTTGCCGCGGTCGGCGAAGCGGTAGCGCTGCGCGAAGCCGGTGTCGAGCAGAAAATCCTGGTCATGGGTGGATTCGTCAGCGAGGCGGAACTCGATACCTGTATCGAACGGCAACTGGATCCCGTGCTGCACCAGGCTTTCCACCTCGAATGCCTGGACGCAAGCGTGAACCTGAATGATCTCGAAGTCTGGGTCAAGGTCGATACCGGCATGGGGCGCCTGGGCTTTTCGCTGCAGCGGGCGCGCAAGGTGCTCGACGCGCTGCTTGCGCTGGACACGCTGGGCAGCATTCGCCTGATGACGCATCTCGCCCATGCCGACGATGCCGACTCGGATTTTACCGACATCCAGATCGAGCGGGTCAAATCGCTCGGGCTCGACCGCTACGAATGGGGTATTGCCAACTCGGCCGGCATTTTAGGCTGGCCGTCGACGCACAACGCCTGGGCAAGGGCCGGTATTGCGCTCTACGGCGCCGATCCGATGTCCGACTACCGTATTCGTGCTCGCGACCTGCGCCCCGTGATGACCTTGCGCTCGGTGGTGCTCGCAGTCAACGACCATCGCGCCGGCGACAGGATCGGCTACGCCAGCACCTACACCTGCAGTGGCGATATGCGCATCGCGGTCGTTGCGGCCGGCTATGCCGACGGCTACCCCCGGCACAAGGTCGACACCGCCCGGGTCGAAATCAACGGGAGGCTGTGCGACGTGGTCGGGCGGGTGTCGATGGATATGCTGACGGTCGATGTCAGCCAGGTCGACAAGGTCAGGGTAGGTGACGCCGTGACCTTATTCGGCGAGTCTCCGCAGGTGAACGAACTCGCCGATTGTTCGGAGACGATCGCCTATGAAATCCTGTGCAACGTCGGCGCACATGCGCGGCGGGAATACGTCGGCGCGGAAGAAGTCAATAACTGATTGTTTGTCATCCGGGGAGTGAGTCCCGTTAAGATTAGGGCTGGTCAACAAGCCTTTTAATCCGTAGAATCACGCGTTCGAAATCAAGCGCCTGTAGCTCAGTTGGATAGAGTACCTGGCTACGAACCAGGCGGTCGGGAGTTCGAATCTCTCCAGGCGCGCCATGCATAAAAGAACACCCCCCTGCGGGGTCTTTTTTTATGCATGGTGAGTCTGTGGGATCAGATGAGAACTCCGCAGTTCGACAAATTTGCCGGGAGCAAATTTGGACGCGCGCAGCGCGGCCCCGGAGGACGGCGTAAGCCGTCCGCAGGGGTGGGGCACAGGGAAGTGCCGCACAATCTCTCCAGGCGCGCCATGCATATTAAAAAAGTGCTGGTTTCGGATATCGAAATGTCGCGTCGGCCTATCATAATCATGAATCGGGCATTATTGATTCGCGTCAACAATCGCGCGATCAGGTCTTTTAAAATTTCAGGCACATACAAGCCGGAGCTTTGTTATGGACATTTTAAACATGGTAATCATTGCTGCTCTGATCATGACCGTCGGGTTGATTGGCACAGGAATCTGGTCAATGGCACATGGTGGCGAATTCGACCGCAAACATTCGACGCAGCTTATGTTTGCAAGGGTCGGTATGCAAGGCATTACCTTCTTGCTCCTGTTACTCGCGGTTTTCCTGGCAAACTAGGCTCGTTGATGCGGTGGCCATCAGGCGGATAGCGAAGGATGTTGTTCCTGCCCAGGCAACCGTTTAACTGCAGGTACTGAGAGAGAGTTCGATCTCATTTGAGCCTCGAGGCGATCGCGGGGGTTGTCTAGTTTTCCTTGTCCGAGTTACCGGGAAGTGCGACCCGTGTGGCGTCAACCGATATCGGAGAGCGAGTCAGCAATGGCTCACCGCGTGAACGATGCGGGCGATTTCGATAACAGCGCGACCTACTCCGACAGGATCCGGATACTGTCGATGCTGGCAATGCCATCCTCGTCGGCTTCATACACGATCTCGACCCGGGTACCGGCCTGCAGACCGCTGGGTAACGGAGACTTCAGCTCGCTGAGCGACCACGCGGTGCGATCCCTGAGGATTAGCATATTGGCCTTGCGATCATGCGCCAGCACGGTGCCGTGGGTAATGTCCATGGCGCCCATCTGTGCCGGTTTGGGGGGCAGGATTCTAATACCCAATATGCTTGATACGCCATCTTCGTCGGATTCGTAACGAATTTCGAGACGATCTCCTGAAGCCAACCCGTCAGGTAACGGAGTTTTCAGGTCGGCCAGCTGCCACAACGTGCGGTCTTTCATGATCAACAAGTTGGCTTTGCGATCGTAAGCCAGCAGGGTTCCCGCGGTGACGTCCTGCGCCATTGCCGGAGCAAAGGGGAAAAGGAGTAACAGCGACAGGAAAATGGTTCGGTGGTAAGACACGGCGATTGCCTCCAGCGGTGCTCGAATTGCTCGGAAAAACGAAGGTAGCAGGCACCCATTGCGCCGTCAATATTGTTTGTAGCAGCGCTATTCCGCCAGCGCATGGATTCTCGCCAGTTGACTCTCTGTCAGCTCAGTCGATAATCCGTTCCGCGAGTCGGACCGTATCGACTGTTGATCGATTAACCTACCAGGTTGCATACTTTGCCGCGCAGAAAAAAACACTACCGTAAAATGCGTCTGATCCTCGGCGATCAACTCAACCCATCGCACAGCTGGTTCGATGACAGGGATCCTGACGTGCTTTACCTGCTCGCCGAGCTGCGCCAGGAGACGGATTACGTCAAGCACCACGTGCAGAAAATCTGTGCCTTTTTCGCCGCGATGGCCGAGTTCGCCGAGCGGCTCGAGGCGGACGGGCATGCCGTGTTGTTTCTGACACTCGATGAGACAGCAGATTATCCCGATCTGACCCAACTGATTCAAAGTCTGTGCGAGACCTATTCTGTCGAATCCTTCGCCTACCAGGCACCCGACGAGTACCGCCTGCAGCAGCAATTGGCCGCTATCGAGTTGCCTGGAAAAGTAACCGTGCACGAGTGCGATAGCGAGCATTTTTTGCTGGGCCGCGACGAACTCGAGGATTGTATCGAGCGCGGCAAACACAATCGAATGGAAAGCTTTTACCGCGATATGCGTCGGCGTTTCGGCTACCTGATGGAAAATGGCAAGCCGGAGGGAGGCAAATGGAACTTCGATGCTGAAAACCGGAAAAAACTCCAGGCGACCGACCTCGAGGAGCTACCCAAACCGATGGCCTTCAACAACGATGTCGAGCCGATTCTGCGGCGACTCGAACGGCATGGAGTCGAATTCTTTGGTGAAGCCGACGAGTCGCTGTTGTGGCCGGTAAACCTGACCCAGGCTCGCCAGTTGCTGCAGTACTTTTGTCGCCGCTGCCTACCGCGTTTCGGGCGCTTCCAGGACGCGATGACCTGCCGCTCGCCGCACCGGTGGAGCCTGTATCACTCGCGCCTGTCATTCGCGTTGAATGCCAAGATTCTGCACCCGCGGGAAGTGATCGAAGCCGCGATCGAGCAATACCGGGAAAACGACGAAATCTCGATTGCGCAGGTCGAGGGCTTCGTGCGCCAGATTCTCGGCTGGCGTGAATACGTACGCGCGGTGTACTGGGTTAACATGCCGGATTATGCTCGGCGCAATCGACTGCGCGCGCGGCGCGATCTACCCGGGTTCTTCTGGAGCGGCCAAACGAAGATGAACTGCATGCGCGAAGCGCTGAGCCAATCGCTGCAATATGCCTACGCCCATCATATCCAGCGCCTGATGATCACTGGCAATTTCTGCCTGCTCGCCGGCATCGACCCGAACCAGGTCGACGCGTGGTATCTAGGCGTTTACGTCGACGCCGTCGAATGGGTGGAAATGCCGAATACTCGCGGTATGAGCCAGTTCGCCGATGGCGGCCTGATAGCAACCAAGCCCTACAGCGCCGGCGCTAACTACATTGGCAAGATGAGCGATTATTGTGGAGATTGCCACTACGTATCCAGCGAAAAGACCGGCGAGAAGGCGTGTCCGTTCAATAGCCTGTACTGGGATTTCATGCTGCGCCACCGTGATCGATTCGAGCGAAATCCCCGCATCGGCATGATTTACCGCAACTGGGACCGGCAGGACAAGGCGAAGCGCAAAACAACGCTGGAACGGGCAGACTGGTGCCTGCGCCATCTCGACGAGCTGTGAGCGCCAGCCGATGCCGGCTGCAAAAATGGACCGAGTCATGTGATCCACAAGTTTGAATTCGACGTATTTGTTTGCGTTTTGTGGAGATAAAATTTATGCAAAAACTATTGTCTAATGCCTGGAATACGTTCGTGGAGCACCGCAATAGTCCTTTATTGCTGCTGACGTCGGTCGCAGGTGTGCGACGGTCGAAGAAGCACCGGCAGAAGCTCGAACCGCTCCCCAACCTGAGTCGCGCCTCGGCCTGCGTCTGGCAAATGGATCGCGAAGCCTGAGTCAAGATCGAAGCGGTCCCTGCGCCGACGCGCGCTGCCCTGCTCGAATCGAATCCGGGCGAGGTATACTGCCCACTTTGACAGCCGGCACATCGCGAGGCCTTCTCGAGGAGCGGTCGGCAGGCAGCACAGATGAGACACGCTCAGATCGCGCTAATCAAGGGGGACGGTATCGGAATCGAGGTGGCCGACGCTGCGCTTGCCGTCATCGACGCGGCGGCTCGGGTGGCCGGAGGATTCGAGCTGGAAACCCGCGAGATCCAAGCGGGGGCCGGCTACTATGCCCGGCACGGCGTCGATATCGAGGCCGATGGCGAGGATGCCGCCGGCGAGGCGGACGCGATCTTTCTCGGTGCTATCGGTCTGCCAGATATTCGCCGCGCGGACGGCACCGAAATCTCCCCCCATTTACGTCTGCGCGATCGTTATCAACTTTATGCCGGCGTGCGCCCGGTCCGCGCCTATCCCAATGCGCCGAGAAAGCTTGTCGACGATCGCGCTCAGTGGATCGATCTCGTCATCCTGCGGGAATCGACCGAGGGCCTGTTTTATTCCGCCGCGGTGCACGGTCGAGGCGCGGAAAGCAATGATCGGGAGGCGACGGACACGCTGCGCATTACCCGCGCCACCACGGAAAAATTACATCGCTTCGGTTTCGAGCTGGCGCGACTGCGCAGAAGCCGCGGCAGGCCAGGGCTGCTGACCTGTGTCGACAAGGCCAACGTGTTCGTGTCGATGGCTTTTTTTCGTCGCATATTCGACGAGATCAGGCCGCAGTACCCCGATGTCGAAGTCGGCTACAACTATGTCGATGCGCAGGCGCTGGATCTGATTCGGCGGCCCTGGGAATTCGACGTGTTGGTCACGGAAAATATGTTTGGCGATATCCTGTCCGATCTCGCCGCTGGACTCGTCGGCGGCATGGGCATGGCGGCCTGCGGCGAGATTGGCGATCGAACTGGAATGTTTCAGCCGGCTCACGGCAGCGCACCGGGCATAAGAGACCGCGACCTGGCGAACCCGCTGGCGGCAATCCTGAGCGGCGGCATGATGCTCGAGTATCTCGCCGCGAAACTGGATTGCGCCGAGATGCGTGAGGCCGGAGAACTGATCGATCGGGCGGTTTCCCGGGGTTTCGAACAAAAGCGGCTGCGTCCCTGCGAGTTCGGCGGAGATATGGGTACCCGTAGCATGACCGACGCGGTGATCGAGATGTTGCAGCAGGGATGAGGCGTGGGATTCGCATTCGCCCACTGAATGGGTAGTAAATATGGGTGTGCCTGCGGGCATTACCTCATAACCGGGAGGAATCGAACATGCTGGTAATCGTTGTCGAGTTCGAAGTGCGCGCCGAGTTTGCCGCGGATTTCCTCGAGCGGGTGAAACAACAGGCAGGGGATACGCTCGAACTGGAAAACGATTGTGCAGTCTTTGATGTTTGCCTGGACCCGGCGAATACCTGCCGTATTTTGCTTTACGAGGTCTACCTGAACAGGGCGGCATTCGACGCACACCTGCAAAGCGCCCATTTTCTCGCTTTCAACGCTGCGGTTAAGTCCTGGGTGGTGAATAAAAAGATACGCGAATTCGAACGGTTATGAGTGCGCGCCGCAGGATCGATAAAAAAGATTTATTGAAATGCACGGCGTTGTATGATTACCGCTCGGCTATACTTTGCCTGTTAACCAGTTATCGTGGTATTTATCCGGGGAACCAGACATGTTCGGCATCAAGGTAGCGATCGCTAATCGCTTGATAATCTTAGCGTTGATTCTAGGTTCTACCAACGCCTTTGCCGGATCGCTGGGCGCTCCCGCCGGCAAGGTCATCCTGGTCGTCGGCGGTAGCATCGAAAACACCAACGTCGGCGACGAAGCGCATTTCGATCGCACCATGCTGGAAGCGCTTGGCGTTACCGAGCTTTCCCAGGAAACACCGTGGACCGAGGGCCGTCAGACTTTTCGCGGAGTTCTCGGAAGCCGTATCCTCGACGCCGTCGGCGCGCGTGGCGATACGTTCACCGCGCGGGCGCTAAACGACTACGAGGTCAACATACCGCTCGACGACCTGCGACGATACCCGGTCCTGTTCGCACTGCAGCAAAACGGCAAATACATGAGGGTGCGCGACAAGGGTCCGATCTGGATTATCTATCCGCGCGAGATGTTTCCCGAGCTCGATAACGAAGAGACCAAGCAGAAATGGGTTTGGCAGTTATCCTCAATAGAGATCAGGTAAGGCAAGATCTGAGCGTCCACAACCGGTAGCAACTCGTTGAACGCAAGCACTCCTGACACAGAGACAATCAGACCGGTCGATGCTGATCGGGTCCCGGTGACGACCGGCCAGTTGCGCGAACCGGGTCACGATCAAAAGCCGCTAACATGGACTTACGGTCTGCTGCTGATGGCGGTGGTTTTGTTCGCCGGTGCAACGGCTTACGGCATTTTCAAGTTGCGCCATGAGTCCGAAATCGCCCAGGTCAGTTCGCAGGCCACGGTCTGGCTGGTGGTTTCGTTCGAACGTGAATACCTGGTCCTGGATAACCTTTTGTGGCGCTATTTATCGGGTGATCCGACCCTCGATGGTGAAGCGGTGTTAACCCAGTTCGACGTGCTCTGGAGCCGGATCGACCTGATGCAACAGGGTGTCAATGCCCGACCGCTGCATCAACTCGGCGCTTATCACGAAGTGGTTCCGGCATCGTTGGCCATGCTGAATCGCCATGAGGCGTCGCTGTTCGAAGCGGTCGAGGCCGGCCGGCCGTTGCCAACGGAATTTCTCGATGCGTTTCGCGCGCTGGCCGAACCGATACACCGTTTCATGATAGACGTTCACTTGAACCGCAGCTGGACCGTAGACGTGCGCGAGGCCCAGATCGAGGACACGCGGCTCGCGATTTACCTTACCCTGGCCGGCACGGTGACGAGTACGTTGATCCTTTTTGCTATCGTCATCCTGCAGCTGCGCGGCCGCCAGGGCTACTTAATGCGCACGCTCGAGGCGCTCGCGCAAAGCAAGCGGGACAGCAATGCCCTGCGTGAGGAGGTTATTTATCGCGAGCAGATCGAGGATGAGCGCGCCGGCCTGCTCGACGATCTCGAGGCGCGTAACGAAGAGCTCGAGCGTTACGCTTACACGATCTCGCACGATCTGAAAAGCCCGCTGTATACGATCCAGGGATTCACTGGCTTTCTCGAGCGAGACCTGGAACAGGGCGGAACCGAGAAGCTGCGCGAGGACCTGGCCAAGATTCGCGAAGCGGCGCAGACGATGAGCAAAATGCTCGACGATATTCTTAATCTGAGCAAGTTGAACCTGGTACAGGAAGGCGTCCAGCGGGTCAACCTGGCTGATGCGATATGCCGGGCAATGTCGTCGGTTTCGCGCGAGATTAGCGAAGGTAACGTCAGCATCGAGTGCGCGAGTGATTTGCCGGTGGTCAGCGGCGAACCGCAACGCGTTACCGAGATCTTCCAGAACCTGATCAGCAACGCGGCAAAGTTTATGGGCGAACAGGAGAATCCGCTTATCGAGATCGGTGCAAGCGTCACCGGCGACTGGGTCGAGTGCTACGTGCGAGACAACGGCATTGGTATCGACGAGGAATATCGCGAGCGAATTTTCAACCTGTTCGAGCGCCTCGATACGCGTACCCACGGTACCGGGATCGGACTCGCCATCGTCAAGCGTATCATCGAGCGCCACGGGGGCCGAATCTGGATCGAATCCGACGGCCCTGGCAAAGGATGCCAGTTTAATTTCACCCTGCCGCTGGCCTCCTAGCAAACACCGCGGACTGCGTAAAGAAGCGTCAAGTATCCGGCGCTATCATCAAAATTTTCTCTGCTATGCTCAGATGATCGCAATCGATAAGCACCAGAAAAACCATGCCATCAGCAGCCAGAGAGCAACCACCGATTACGCTCGAAACCCTCACCGGAAGCAGCCAGGATCTGCCCAGTTTGCCGGAAGTCTACCTGCGTGTTTCCGAGCAGCTCGAGGACGAAACCAGCAGCGTGTCGCAGATCGGCGACACGGTACAGAACGACCCGGCGATTACGACCCGGGTTCTGAAAATGGTCAATAGCGCGTATTACGGATTGCCGAACCAGGTATCCTCGGTGGCGCAGGCCGTATCGCTGCTGGGCCGCGAAAGACTCAAACATATCCTGATTGGGTCGGTGCTGCGGGGCGTGTTCAGTACGCAGGATAACCCCGCGTTTTCGATGCAGGCGTTCTGGCAGCACAGTATCAAGACCGCCATCATCGCGCGCGAGCTGGCGCGCTCGATCGCCGACGTCGGCGAACCCGAGGCGATGTTCACCGCGGGCCTGCTGCACGATATCGGCAAGTTGCCGCTGATCAATAGGGTGCCGGAGCGCATGCTTGCCGCGGAGGAATACATGATTCAGAAAAGGGTCGATATTCTCAGTGCCGAGCTGAATCAGATCGGTATCACGCATACCGCTGTCGGAGAGACTCTGATGCGCCAGTGGGGCCTGCCCGAGCTGCTGATCGATTGCGCGCGCAACCACCATGAAGTGGTTCACGATGGACCCCATCGCCGTGCGACGCACCTGATTTACCTGGCGAACCAGCTCAGCACCTATGTTCCGCCGCTGAACGATGAAGAAACGCTCGCTATTCTCGACGACATAATCGACTGGGACCTGGGCGATCTGTCCCTGGAGCAGATCGCCAGCGCCTGTCAGCACGCGGACGATATGGTGTTCGAGGTCATGGACTCGCTCGGCATGGTCGCAATCGAGATTAGCGCCGACTAGCCGCGTTGCGCCGTGCTCAGAGTTTGGCCTTGCCGAGTTCGGACAGGCCGATGCCGCCCAGCACCAGCACCAGCGCCAGCGCGTGATAGACCTCGAAGCGTTCGCGCAGGAACAGCACCGCCATCAGCGAGGCGAACACCGGAACGAGGTTGACGAATACGCCTGCTCTGCCGGGCCCGATCAGGGCGACCCCGTTGATAAAAAATACCTGCGCCAATAGCGACGGCAGCAGGGTCACGAGTAATGCGATGATCCAGCCGGTTTGCGTCGGCGCTTGCCAGCCTTGTTGCCAGGTCTCGACCGCAATCAGTGGCAGTGAAACCAACCATGCGGCGATCGCCATAACGGTGAACAATCCCAGCGCGGATACGTTGGGACGCCGGCTGAGGCCAACCGAGTAGGCCGCGTAAAAAAAACAGGCCAGCAGCATCAGCGCGTCACCCCGATTGACCTCGAGATCGAGTAATTCCCCCGGCTTGCCTCCCGATGCGATAATGACGACTCCGCCGAGCGTGAGTCCGACGCCTATTGCCTGGATCGGTCCGATGCGATGCCGCAGCAGCAGCAGGCTGCCGAGCAGCACGAATACCGGAATGGAACCCTGCAGGATGCCGATATTGATCGCGGTCGTATAGTGGCTCGCGACGTAAAACAGGGCGTTGAAGGTGGTGAACCCGAGCGCGCCCATCAGGAATAAAAACGGCAGGTGGCGGCGCAGCACCGGCCAGTCGCGCAGCAGGTTATTGCGACTGAACAGCAGCATCAGCAAAACCACGCCTAGCCAGCGAAACATGACCAGTTGCATCGGTGCAATCTGGTCGACCGCGAGGCGGCCGAAAATTGCGTTCAGGCCCCAGCACCAGGTCGTCACGATTAGCATCGCGTAGGCGCGTAAATGTAATCCGTCTATCACCCGGCGTCCCGGTTCGTCGGCCCGAGCTCGCGCTGCTGCGTAGAGAAGCCGGTCGTCACGATCAAACTGCTTCGACGCGCAACCTGCAGTTCGGGTATTTCGCCCCGGCAGGCGGGACAGCGGCGCGTTCTACACCGCTCGTATCGTGTTCGATCCCGAGTTTCATGCGCATTTCTGGAGGCAAGAGAACCTGGATTATAGGCTTTCAAACATTGGGGTAAAGCGAAACCGCGAGCCTTCTTCGAGGTTTCTTCACGGACTTCGATAATGCATAATTCGCCTGCTCGAAGATGGGAGACCGATTTGAAATTTAGTCTGGAAGAATTCCGCGCCTGGGAAAACAAACGCGTGACGCTGGTTGGCATGTCCGGAGTCGGTAAATCCTTTCTTTCGGCCAAATTACGCGGCAGCAACTGGTTTCATTATTCGGGCGACTATCGCATCGGTACGCGCTACCTGGACGAGCACATCATCGACATGATCAAGCACCAGGCGATCAAGATCCCGTTTCTGAAGGATCTGTTACGCAATGACTGGATCTATATCAAGAACAATATCCGGGTCAACGATCTTGGTCCCGTGCTCAGTTTCGTCGGTAAACTCGGCAATCCCGAGCTCGGCGGGGTCGAACTGGGCGAGTTTATCGAGCGCCAGGCGATTTATCGGCAGGCCGAGGTCGACGCCATGTACGATATCCCGCATTTCATCGAAAAGGCCCTTGAAATCTACGGCTATCCGCACTTCGTCAACGACGTTGGCGGCAGCCTGTGTGAACTAGACGAACCCGGCGTCATGGAAATACTGGTCGACAACACAATGATCCTGTATATCCAGGTTACCAACCAGCGCCAGGAACAGGTACTGATCGAGCGCGCGGTCAGCGATCCCAAGCCGTTATACTACCGTCCCGAGTTTCTCGATGAGCACCTGCAGCGCTACTACGAAGAAACCGGCCTCGAGTACGTGGCGCAGATCGATCCCGACGAGTTCGCCCGCTGGGTGTTTCCGCACCTTTTCCATTCGCGCCTGCCGCGTTACGACTCGATCGCAAAACTGGGCTACACGGTGACCTCCGAAGAGGTCGACCAGGTGCAGAACAGCGACGATTTCATGCAATTGCTGGAACGAGCAATCGAGCGCCAGCAGGGAGGCGACGACTGATGCCGCTGGTGGCGCATAACGATCTGCCTGCATTCGGCAAGCTGCGCGACGAAGGTGTGCGCGTGCTGACTCCCGGCAGCGCGACCGGGCAGGATATACGCGAAATGCACATCGGTTTGCTTAACATGATGCCGGACGCGGCGCTCGAGGCGACCGAGCGCCAGTTCATGCGCCTGGTGGGCGGGAGTAACCCGATTGCCCAGTTTTTCATTCATCCGTTTACGCTCGATGCGCTGCCGCGCGCGGCGTCTGCACGGCAGCATATTGATCGCTACTACGAAACTTTCGAACAGGTCAGGAAGCAGGGCCTCGATGCGCTGATCATGACCGGAATCAACGTAATCGGTGCCGACCTGTCGCGCGAGATTTTCTGGGAACCACTGATCGAGGTGGCGGACTGGGCGCACAGCGAGGTCACCTCGACCCTGTGCTCCTGCCTGTCGACGCACGCGGTTATGGGATTTCGTTACCGCCAGCATCGCGAGAGACTGCGCAGCAAGAAGTGGGGTGTATTTCGCCATCGCGTGGTTCAACCCTCACACCCGCTGGTTGCGGATATCAACACGGATTTCGACGTGCCGCACTCGC
>JBFGQE010000041.1:0-14538 GCA_041564355.1 Gammaproteobacteria bacterium
ATGACTGCCGCCCGGGTAATCCAGGTCGCGCGCGACTTTCGCGCCGCGGGCATTCGACGCATCGTGGCGCTGCGTGGCGATGCAGCCGCCTCGGTGTCCGAACCCGGTATTGCCTTTGGCTACCCGTCCGCGGTAGAACTGGTAGAAGCCCTGGTCGCGGCGGATGATTTCGACATCAGCGTCGCGGCGTATCCCGAAACCCATCCTGAGGCAGCCAGCGCGAGGGCGGATCTGCAGCATCTCAGGCGCAAACTCGATGCCGGCGCCAGGCGTGCAATCACGCAGTATTTTTTCGACGCCGACGTCTACCTGAGGTTTCGCGATCGCGCGCGTCTTGCCGGTATCGATCAACCCATCATCCCGGGTATCCTGCCGATTCATGATTTTGCCAGGGTGGTCGATTTCAGCCGCCGTTGCGGCGCCAGCGTGCCGCCCGGATACGCCGCGTTGTTCGACAAGGTGAAAAATTGTGACGAGGCGCAATACCGTCTCGGGCTGGAACTGGCGGTCGGGCTTTGCCAGCGCCTGATCAGCGAGGGCGTGAACCAGTTTCATCTCTATACCCTGAATCAGACCGACATGTGCCTCGATATCAGCCTGGCGCTGGGCGCTTCGGTTGGTGCTCGCCGGGTCAGCGCGGCGGCATGAATCAGTAGCTTCGATCGACCGCGTAATCGGCCAGAAAGCTCAGTGCCCGACGGTACTCGCCGGGCTCGAGACAACCCAGGGCCTGCTTTGCCTTGCCGGCTTCGCCACGAGCCTGCTCGAGCGTGTAGCGCAGCGCGCCGGTATCATCGATTGCCGCTCGAATTTCGTCGAAACGTGCGGCCGAACCCAGTTCGATCGCTTCACGAATCATTTCCCGCTGCGCGGCATCACCGTGTTTCAGCGCGTGAATCAGCGGCAGGGTTGGCTTGCCCTCGGCGAGGTCGTCGCCGACGTTCTTGCCGAGTTCGTCGCTCTCGGCGGCGTAATCCAGCGCATCGTCGACCAGTTGAAACGCGGTCCCCAGGTGCCTGCCGTAGGCCTGTAGCGCGAGCTCGCACTCTTCGCCGGCCCCGCCCAGGATCGCGCCGATGCGCGCCGCGGCCTCGAACAGGCAGGCGGTCTTGGCGTAAATAACCTCGTGGTACTTCGCTTCGCTGGTATCGGGCTCGCGAATATTGAGCAATTGCAGCACCTCGCCCTGGGCGATCGTATTGGTCGTGTTCGCGAGCAGGTCCATGACCGTCATCGAATGCGCGCGCACCATCATTTGAAACGCGCGCGAGTAGAGATAGTCGCCGACCAGCACCGCGGCCTCGTTGCCCCAGATCGTGCTCGCCGTCTGGGCACCGCGGCGCATCTCGGAATCGTCGACGACATCGTCGTGCAGCAGGGTGGCGGTATGAATGAATTCGATGACCGCGGCGAGCAGCGCATCGTCCTCGCCGCGATAGCGGCAAGCCTTTGCGCTGAGCATGACCAGCATCGGCCGCAGGCGCTTGCCCCCGCTGAGGATGATGTGCTGGCTGAGCTGGTTGATCAGCACCACGTCCGACGCGAGGTTATCGGTTATAACCTGGTTCACGCGCTGCATGTCGGCATCGGTCAACGCCTTCAGGTCATCCAGCGAGAATGGGTTACCGGTATTGATTGCTGCTTCAGACATAATCGGCAGTATCGCAAAGACCCCGCCCGCGATCTAGCGCGTAAAAGCGAAAATTTATAAGGATTGATAATACCGAATCAGGATATCGGCCACCTCCGGTCGGGAAAACTCCTTCGGCGGCGCGATGCCCTGGCTCAGCATTTCGCGTACTTTGGTTCCGGACAGCAGTACGAAATCTTCTTTCGAATGATCCGGGGCCTCGTTCATCATGACCACGCGATCGAGCTTTTTCGACCAGGCCGTATGATCGGCGCGAAAGATCTCGATATCCAGCGCGCCCTGCGGAACCTCGTCGTCGAAGATGGTCTGTGCATCGAATGCGCCATAGTAATCGCCGACGCCCGCGTGGTCGCGCCCGATGATAAAATGGCTCGCGCCCATGTTCTGCCGAAAGTAGGCGTGGAGCACGGCTTCGCGCGGGCCGGCATAGAGCATGTCGAATCCGTAGCCGGTAACCATTGCGCTGTTTTCCGGGAAATAAAGTTTCACCATCGTGCGGATCGCGTCGTCACGCACATCGGCCGGAATATCGCCCGGCTTGAGCTTGCCGAGCAGCATGTGAATCACCAGGCCGTCGCAATCGAGCCGTTGCATCGCCATGTGACACAGCTCTTCGTGCGCGAGATGCATCGGGTTGCGCGTCTGAAATGCAACCACGCGATGCCACCCGCGTTGCTCGATTTCGGCGCGTATTTGCACCGCGGTACGAAACGTATCGGGAAAGTCGGTGGCGAAGTAACTGAAGTTGAGCACCTGGATCGGTCCGCTGATCGCATGGCGACCCTGGCCGTTGAACGCCGCGACGCCGGGGTGGGCCAGGTCGGTGGTGCGGTACACCTTCTCCGTCATCAGCGTCATCTGCTCGTCATCGACCCGCTCGATGGCATCGACCTGCTGGATGGCGATCACCGGCTTGCCGTCTACGTTGGGGTCGCGCAGCGCGATACGCCGGGCGCCGTCGATTTCGGTGGTCGATTCGACCAGGTTCAATATGGGTACCGGGAAAAACTGCCCCGTGCGCAGGCGCATGTTTTCGGCCGCGCCCAGCGCATCGCCGAGATTCATGAAACCGGGTAGCGGCGTGAAGTAACCGCCGCCCAGCATCACCGCGTTGGCCGCGGTGGCAGAACTGACTTCGATCGAGGGCAGTTGCTCGGCTTCCTCGATCAACGCGGCGCGTTCGCGGTCGTCGGAAACATACAGCGGAGTCAGGCGGTCAGCGCCGACAGGATTGATCATCGGTAAAGGTCGGTTGTTGGATTGCGCCGAATGTACCGCTTGGCCGAGGGCTTGGCAATTGATTCTCGTTGTCCCCGGATAGAGCCGAGTTATGGACTGCGTCGAGTCCTATGCGCAGTTTTCGAGCGCGCTGGCAAGACGGTCGAGCCGCGCGAGTATGCCACGTCGTGTTTCGTTACCACCACTGCCGAGTCCAAGGTCGACGAGTCGCAGCCCGTACTTCTGCCCGAGTTCGACCGCCAGCGGCGAGACCTCCGAGGTCTGCGCAAGCAGGCATTGGATTGCCTGTTCGCGCAGCTGGCTTTCGAGTCGGTTCAGTTTTTTCAACCCGGAATGGCCGTCATGACTGTCATGGAGCGCGTCGATCGGCTCGAAGCCGAAGGCTCGTGCAAAGTGGTGCAGGAAGTCGTGATCGGTCAATACCCGGGGAGACCGGTTGACCCAGCGCTGCGCGACCACGTCGCGCCATTTTGCGATTTCGCCGGCGAGCGCCTGTGCGTTCGCGCGGTAGGTTTGCCGGTTGTCCGGATCGACTCGTTCCAGCGCCCCGGCGATCGCGTCGACGCTGTCGAGCAAGAGATCGGGCGCATACCAGAAGTGGCCGTCTTGCGTGTCGACTTCGAGCGCGGGCAGGAGTTCGAGCCTTTGCACCGAAGCCGGCAGTATCTCCTCGAGGCGGTAAAAACCGCTTTCGAAACCTTGCGCAACCCAGATAACCAGGTCTGCCTGTTGCAGACGGCGCATCTGCGAGGGTTTCAGCGAAAAATGATGTGCCGAGGCATGGCCTTCGATGATCAGATCGGGGCTGGCGACGCCGTCCATGATCGCGGCGGTAATCTCCTGCAGCGGGGCGATCGAGGTTACGACACGGGGAGCGGCCCCGAGCGTGGTCGCGTGCAGGCACAGGACAAGGAATAGCAGGCGCATGGTCGGTAAAGGTTGTGACGAAATAAATAGTTATGTTATAATATAACATTATGTCTCGCAATACTCGTACCTCCGCAATCGCCTTTCGCCAACATGATCACCGCCGCTGCCAGCGAAGCCTGTTGTCAGAGGCGCGTCAGCTCTGCGAGGCGCGCAGCCTGCGGCTGACGCCCCGGCGTCGGCAGGTGCTCGAAATCCTGCTCGCGAGCCACCAGCCGCTTGGCGCCTACGATATTCTGGCCGCGCTGAACCGCAACGACAACGACGAGCGAATTGCTCCACCGATTGTTTACCGTGCGCTCGATTTCCTGCTTGCCGAGGGTTTGATTCACCGCATTGAGAGCCGCAACGCGTTCATCTCCTGCAGTCATCCCGCGGAATGCGCCGCCGCGCAGTTCCTGATCTGCCGTGACTGTGAGCGTGTCGCCGAACTCGAAAATCGCAACCCGGAACTGCTGGCCGAGGCGGACAGCCTCGGGTTCGCGGTCGACCACTCGGTGGTCGAAGTGACCGGTGTCTGCGCCGACTGCCAGAAACATGGCGCCTGAATATCTCCTGCGCGCGGATAATATCTGCTATTCCCGGGGGCAACGACTGATCCTCGACCGGGTCAGTTTCGAGCTCCGACGCGCGCAAATCACGACGATCATCGGCCCCAACGGCGCGGGCAAATCGACCTTGACCAGCATCGTCAACGGCTTGATCCAGGATTACCGCGGCGAAATCTTGCGGGCACCGGACCTGCGCATCGGTTATCTACCGCAGAAAGTTTACGTCAACACCTTAATGCCGCTCGACGTCGACCGCCTGATGCAGTTGACGCAGCGCGCCGACGCGGGCGAAATCGAGCGCGCGCTGGCGCGTACCGGGGTCGACCATTTGCGCCGTCGCCAGGTGCGCGCGCTGTCCGAAGGTGAACTGAAGCGGGTCCTGCTCGCGCGGACGACGCTGGGCAAGCCCGACCTGCTGGTGCTCGACGAGCCGACCGCGGGAGTCGACGTTACCGGCGAGGCGCGGATGTACGAACTGATTGGCGAATTGCGCGACGAGTTACAATGCGCGGTGTTGCTGGTGTCGCACGACCTGCACCTGGTCATGTCGCAAACCGACCAGGTACTGTGCCTGAACCAGCACCTGTGCTGCTCCGGGTTACCCGAATCGGTCAGTCGGCATCCCGAGTACCTGGCGCTGTTCGGTCAACAAGCGGCGGACTCGATCGCGATTTACGCGCATCAACATGACCACGTGCACGACGTGTCCGGCAACACGGAGACACGTTCGCATGACTGAGTGGCTCGATGATTTCGTCGTGCGCAGCCTGCTCGCCGGTCTGATCATGATCTGCGTGGCCGCGCCGATGGGTTGCCTGATGGTCTGGCAGCGTCTCGCATTCCTGAGCGACACGCTTGGCCATGCCGCGGTGCTCGGCATCGGTCTCGGCCTGGTGCTGCAGGTCAAACCTTTTTTCGGCGTGCTCGCGATCGTGCTGCTGATCGCGTTTGCGCTGAGCCGGGTCACCAACCTGAATAACGCGCTGTCCGAAACCACGCTGGCGATCATTTCGCATACCGGGCTTGCCAGCGGCATCATCCTGATCGGCGTGTTTCCAACGCAGACGGTCAATCTCGAGGCAATCCTGTTCGGCGATCTGCTCGCGACCAGCCCCGACGACCTGCTGCGCCTGTTGATTTCCTCACTGCTTTTGCTCGGGCTGTTGCTGGTGCACTGGCGCTCCTGCGTGGCCTTTTCGGTGAGCCGCGAAATCGCCCAGGCCGAGGGCATCGAGGTGCGCTCGATGCATTTCATGATGTACACGATGATTGCGCTGCTGGTCGCGGTGATGATGAACGTTATGGGCGTTTTGCTGATCGCCGCGATGCTGGTGATTCCGACCACCAGCGCCCGGCTGTTCAGCCGCAGCCCGGAGCAAATGGTCGCGCTGAGCGCGCTTTACGGGCTCGGCGCGCTCGCCGGCGGGATGACGGCCTCGTTTCAGTTCGACTGGCAGACCGGGCCCGCCATCGTCGTCTGTGCAACCCTGTTGCTCCTGGTCTCGCTCGGCATGACCCGCCTGCGCAAAAATCGGCTGCTTTGAGCCCGGTTTGCGGACGATCGTGAAGATCCGTGGATTGACCAAAACAGCGGCCCGCAGGCATTGACCTGCCGCGGGTCAGCGGCTAGAATGCGCTCCCTTTTCAGTATTGCTCTGGAGTACCATCCATGTACGCTGTCATCGCCACGGGCGGAAAACAGTACAAAGTCACCAAGGGTGAAACCCTGCGCGTGGAAAAACTCGCCGGCGAAGAAGGCGACAGCGTCAAGCTTGACAAGGTGCTGATGATTGCCGACGGTGACAAGCTGTCGGTCGGATCGCCGACCCTGGACAAGGCCAGCGTGACCGCAACGATCAAGGCGCAGGGTCGCGGTGACAAGGTCGAGATCGTCAAGTTCCGCCGGCGCAAGCACTCGCGCACCCAGGCCGGGCATCGCCAGAGCTACACCGAAATCGAAGTCACCGACATCAAGGCGTAGGGAGCAATACCATGGCACACAAGAAAGCGGCGGGCAGTACCCGCAACGGTCGCGACTCGGAAAGCAAGCGCCTCGGCGTGAAGAAGTTCGGCGGCGAAGCCGTGGTCCCGGGTAATATCCTGGTGCGCCAGCGCGGCACCAAGTTTCACCCCGGAAACAATGTCGGCTGTGGCAAAGACCACACGCTCTACGCGAAGGCGGAAGGCAAGGTCGAGTTCAGGGTGAAAGGGCGCCATAACCGCACCTACGTCAGCGTTGTCAGTTAAACCAGGGACGCAACCAGGACGACTGCGAAACCCCGCCCAGGCGGGGTTTTTTAATGCGCGAATGGTATGATCCGGCGATGAAATTTATCGACGAAGCCAATATTTTCGTCAAGGCCGGCGATGGCGGCAACGGCATCGTCAGCTTCCGTCGCGAGAAGTATATTCCAATGGGCGGGCCCGACGGTGGTGACGGCGGCGATGGCGGCTCGGTCTACGTGGTCGGTTCGAACAACCTGAATACGCTGTCCGACTTCCGCCACACGCGCCGCTTCGTCGCCGGGCGCGGCGCCAACGGCCAGGGCAACAACCGCACCGGCGCGAAAGGCGAGGACGTGACCATCGAAGTGCCGCTCGGCACCGTGATTACGACCCTGGACGGAGGCGAGCTGCTTGCCGACGTCGCCACTGCGGGAGAGCCGGTCCTGATCGCGCGCGGCGGGTTCCACGGCCTCGGCAACACGCGCTACAAGAGTTCGACCAATCGCGCGCCGCGACAGTGCACGCCGGGCAGCAAGGGCGAGCAGTTCGAGCTCAGGCTCGAGCTTAAGGTCATTGCCGATGTCGGCCTGCTCGGTATGCCCAACGCCGGCAAGTCGACCTTCATTCGCGCGGTCTCGGCGGCCCGCCCGCGCGTTGCCGATTACCCGTTCACGACCCTGCACCCGAATCTCGGCGTGGTCAGCGTTGCCCGTCACCGCAGTTTCGTCGTCGCCGATATCCCGGGGCTGATCGAGGGCGCGGCCGAAGGGGTCGGCCTCGGGATACGGTTTCTGAAACATTTACAGCGCACGCGCCTGCTACTGCATATAATCGACGTGATGCCCGAAGACGGGGTCGATGGGGCAATCGCGGCGGCGCAGAAGATCTTGCTCGAAATGAAACGCTTCGATGAGGCGCTGTACCAGAAGCCGCGCTGGCTGGTGCTGAACAAGCTCGATCTCGTCGACGAGGCCGAGCGTGACGAATTGGTCGAGCGGATAACCTCGGGGCTGGGCTGGGACGGCCCGGTATACTCGATCAGCGCAATCCGGCAGCAGGGCGTCGAACCGCTTTGTCACGATATTATGAACTTTCTCGAACAGCATGAACCAGTATAGGAAAATCGTCGTCAAGATCGGCTCGGCGCTGATTACCGCGGGGGGCCGGGGCCTGGACCGCGACATGATCGCGGCCTGGTCGGAGCAGATGGCGCTGCTGCGCGAGCAGGGCGTGGATGTCGTGCTGGTGTCGTCGGGTTCGATTGCCGAGGGCATTACGCGGCTCGGCCTGAAGGCGCGCCCGCAGAATATATCGGAGCTGCAGGCGACCGCCGCGGTCGGGCAAATGGGGCTGGTCCAGGCTTACGAGGCCTGCTTCCAGGCGCACGGCATTCACAGCGCACAAATCCTGCTGACCCACGCCGACCTGTCGAACCGGCAGCGCTATCTGAACGCGCGCACGACGCTGCGCACCCTGCTCGAATTCGGCACCGTGCCAGTGGTCAACGAAAACGACAGCGTCTCCAACGAGGAAATTCGCTTCGGCGACAACGATACGCTCGGCGCGATGGTGGCAAACCTGGTCGAAGCCGACCTGCTGATCATCCTGACCGATCAGCGGGGCTTGTTCGAGGCGAACCCGGTCGACCATCCGGAGGCGAATCTGATCGAACATGCTAACGCGATGGACCCGAAGCTGGTCGAGTACGCGGGACCGAGCAGCGGGCATCTCGGTCGCGGCGGCATGCAGACCAAGATCAGGGCCGCGCAGCTCGCGGCGCGCTCCGGCACGCACACGGTGATTGCGTCGGGCAGGCTCGACGGGGTTATTTTACGCGCGGTACGGGGCGAGTCGGTGGGCACCTTTCTCGAGGCCAGCGAAGGTCATCTGGCCGCGCGCAAGCAATGGCTTGCGGGTCACATGAAGTGCGCCGGTGAACTGAGCCTCGATGACGGCGCGGTCAACGTGCTGCAAAACCGGAATGCGAGCCTGTTGCCGATCGGGGTCAGGGCGGTCAGCGGCGTGTTCAATCGCGGCGAAGTCGTCGCCTGTCTTGCCCCGGACGGTACCGAGATCGCGCGCGGCCTGGTCAACTATCCGTCCGATGAGTGCAAGCGGATTATCGGCAAATCGAGCAGGGAAATCCCGCAAATTCTCGGTTACCAGGACGATCCCGAGTTGATCAACCGCGAAAACCTGATCCTGATGGAGTCCTAGGAATGACAAAACGAGTTATCGCGTTTGCCGCGAGCAGCAGCCGCGCGTCGATCAATCGCCAGCTGGTGACCTATGCCGGGGGGTTACTGCGCGACGCGGAGGTCGAGGTTCTCGACCTGAACGATTTCGAAATGCCGCTGTTCAGCGTGGATCGCGAAGCCGAGCTGGGGCAGCCGCCGGCGGCGCGGGCGTTTTACCGGCGCATTGGCGAGAGCGACGGGATCCTGGTGTCGTTTGCCGAGCATAACGGTAATTACAGCGCGGCTTACAAGAACCTCTATGACTGGACTTCACGCATCGATGCGCGGGTCTACCAGGACAAGCCGATGGTCCTGCTGGCCACGTCGCCGGGCGGACGCGGGGGACGCAGCGTGCTCGAAATCGCGCTGAACTCGATACCCCGATTTGGCGGTGTTATCAAGGCCAGCCTTGCGTTACCGAAATTTGACGATTATTTCGACCGCGACAAGGCTGAGGTGCGAGACCCGGAAATACGTGCGCAACTCGAGGAAGCGGTCAACCGGCTGTTCATCGAGGCTAGCGCGTGAGCGGCGCGACGATTATATACATTCCTCATGGCGGCGGTCCCTTACCGCTGCTCGAGGATTCGGGCCATGCCGGGCTGAACCGCTTTTTGCGCGGCTACGCATCGACGATTCCGCGACCCGACGCGATCGTCGTCATCAGCGCGCACTGGGAAGCGGATCCGGTGGCGATTACCGGCGCCGAAGCACCACCCCTGCTGTTCGATTATTACGGCTTTCCGCCCGAGACTTATGCCTATGAATACCCCGCTCCGGGCGAGCCGCGCCTGGCCGCGCGCATGCAGGCCTTGCTGCAGCAGTCCGGCATCGACGCGCGTCTCGAGTTGGAGCGCGGATACGATCACGGCCTGTTCGTGCCGCTATTGTTAATGTATCCCGATGCCGAAATTCCCTGCGTGCAAATCTCGCTGTCGAGTGACCTCGACGCGATGCGGCATATCGAGATCGGCCGCGCACTCGCCGCGCTGGCCGGCGAGAACCTGCTGGTTCTCGGTTCTGGATTTTCGTTTCACAACATGCAGGCTCTGATGAGCAAGCGCGACGATGCGATCGATCCGCGCAATCGTGAATTCGAGGACTGGCTCGCCGAGACCTGCAGCGCTGCCGATCTTGCCGAGGAAGCGCGTGCCGCGCGGCTCGCGGCGTGGGAAACGGCGCCGCACGCGCGCTACTGTCATCCGCGCGAAGAGCACCTGCTGCCATTGCAGGTTTGCTACGGGATTGCCGGGCAGCCGGCGAGACAGGTTTTCCGGCAACCGGTCGCAGGCTTTATCGCCAGCGCCTACGAGTGGCGAACGACCGCCTGATTCAGCCCAGTTCGGCCGGCTGCGGCGGTGCCAGCGCGGTTTCGTGGCGATCGATTTGCCGCTCGCGATACCAGATATAAAGGCTGCTCGAAACCAGCACCGCGATGCCGACGATGGTGGTGATTCCGGGAACCTCGTTCCAGAAAACGTAACCGAACACCACTGCCCACAGGATATAGGTGAACTCGAACGGCGCGATCGCGCTGGCCTCGGAGACGCAGTATGCCTTCGACAGGCAGTAAAACCCGATCGCGGCGATGAAACCGATTACCAGCATCAGCAACAGGTCGGTGCGGCCCGGCATGTGCCAATCGCGACCGAGGAAGGCGAGCGACGGGTGCTCGGATGAAACCGTGACCAGGCCGACAAACATCAGCAGGCTCAGGATACCGCTGGCCACGGTGAAGATGATGATCGCGTTGAACGCGATCGTCAGCGGATGGTCGTGGTTGCCGAGAAAACGCGTGAGAATGGTTTGCGACGCGTAGGTTATCGCCGCGGCAAAGGCGAAGACCACCGCGAGCGGATTGAACTCGCCTTTTGGCGACAGGATGATCAGGACTCCGATGAAACCGATCACCACCGCGCTCCAGCGCCGCGCCCCGACTTTTTCGCCCAGAATCAGGGCCGACATCGCGGTCACGAACAGCGGCATCGTAAACGTGATCGACACGACCTCGGCCAGCGGCATCGCCGCCACCGCGAGGTAGTAGCAAGTGTAGGAACTGAAGCCGAGCAGTCCGCGCGCGACCATCAGTCCGGGCCGCCTCGATAGCAGCGCGACGGATTCCTGCAGGCAGCGGAACAGGAACAGGAACAGGCAGGTCGCGATCAGGCCGCGAATGAACACGATTTGCAGCACCGAGTGTCCGTCGCTGAAGTGCTTGATGATCACGTCCTGGATCGAAAACAGGAACAGGCCGAAGACGAGGATTACGGCCCCGCCGGTTGCTTCCAGAGTCGAGATGAATGATCGCGCGCGCATCGGTCCCGGTCGATTGCTGAATTCGATCGAGTCTAGTGCAGTAGAGCTATTTGAAAAGTGAATTTTTATGGTTAGTATTATCGAATTATACGATAGGCACTAAATCGGGAACCCGCGTGAAAATCGATCATATCCGTACTTTTCTGGAAATCTCCGACTGCGGCAATTTCAATCGTGCCGCGGAAAACCTGAACGTCACCCAGTCGACCGTCAGCGCCCGGGTCAAGACGATGGAGGAACGCTTCGGCCGCGTATTGTTCAAGCGCGGCCATTCCGGGGTCGAACTGACCTCGGCCGGACAGCATTTTCTCCAGTACGCGCTGAATATCCAGCGCCTCTGGCAACAGGCGCAACAGCGCATTTCGCTGCCGGAAAATTTTAGCAACGGCATCGGTCTCGGTTCCCAGGTCAGCCTGTGGAGCAGCCTGGTGCTGAAATGGATCCCGTGGATGCGCAACAATGCCAACGACGTCGCGATTCACGTCGAGGCCGACTATTCGCCGAGTCTGATGCGCCAGCTGTCAGATGGATTGCTCGATGTCGGCGTCATGTATAACCCGCGGCAGACACCGGGCCTGGTGATCGAGGATTTGCTCGAGGAAACGCTGGTGCTGGTCGCGACCGACCAGCGCGACGTGGCCGACGGCTGGGTCGAGGACTATGTTTTTGTCGACTGGGGCGCCGCGTTCCGCGCGCAGCACGGTGAAGCTTTTCCGGAAATGGATACGCCCGCGGTATCGGTGGGGCTCGGTTCGCTGGGACTCGAGTATATCCTGCAAAATGGCGGGTCGGGCTATTTCCCATTGCGCGTGGTAGAGCCTTATCTCGACCGTGGCGAGCTGTTCCGGGTCGGTGGAGCGCCGCAGATGCAGCGACCGGCCTACGTGGTCTACCCGGAGGTTGCGCGCCACCCGCCGACGCTGGACCTGGCGCTCACCGGGCTGCGCGAAATCGCGCGACAGTGGGATTCGAGGTAAGGCAGCGCCGAGATCGCGGCGGACCCGGTCGCGAGCGCTAGGTCTCGATCATTTCGAAATCGTCCTTGCCCATCCCGCAATCGGGGCACATCCAGTCGTCGGGAACGTCCTCCCAGCGCGTGCCGGGGGCAATTCCGTCTTCGGGCCAGCCCTCGGCTTCGTCATAGATGAACCCGCAAACGATGCACTCCCAGCGTTTCATCGGCCCTCCCGGTAGGCGTCCTTGACGCGCACGTAGTGACCCGCGACGTAATCCAGGTATTCGATTTCGCGCTCGGTCAGCGCGCGCTTTTGTCGCGCCGGGTTGCCGAGATAAAGGTAACCCGACTCGAGGATCTTGCCCGGCGCAACCAGCGACCCTGAACCGACCATGACACGGTCCTCGACGATTGCGTTGTCCATGATGATCGAACCCATGCCGATCAGGCACCGGTTGCCGACACGGCAGCCGTGCAACAGCACTTTATGTCCGACCGTGACCCGGTTGCCGATATGCAGCTCGGCGCCATCCGGGCTGAATTCACCGCGATGAGTGACGTGCAAAACACTGCCGTCCTGAATATTCGATTCGTCGCCGATCCGGATCCGGTTGATGTCGCCGCGGATAGCGGTCAACGGCCACACCGAGCTGTTTTCGCCGATTTCGACATCGCCGATGACGATCGCGGATTCGTCGATATAAGCGCTCGCGGCAATCCGCGGCGATTTATCTTTGAAATTGCGAATCATCGTTTCGCCCCGTTTAAAGAAACGCGTATAGTAACGATTTTTTCGACGCTCGCATCGAATTTAGTGAAACTAGCCGGGTTAGACATCCCCCCGTTCCCGCCGCGACTGGCTGACAGGCTTGCGCTTTACGCGCAGCTGATCCGCCTCGATAAACCGATTGGATTTTACCTGTTGCTGTGGCCGACGCTCTGGGCGCTGGCCATCGCCGGCAACGGCGCGCCCGATGGCTGGGTATTGTTCGTTTTCGTCGTCGGCGCGTTTCTGATGCGCTCGGCGGGCTGTGTGATCAATGATTTCGCCGACCGTGAATTCGACCGCCACGTTGCGCGCACCCGTGAACGTCCGTTAACCAGCGGCAAGATCAGCCCGCGCGAGGCGCTCGCCGTGTTTGCGCTGTTGGGTCTGCTCGCCTTCGCCCTGGTGCTGACGTTGAACCGGCTGACGGTGATACTGTCCCTGGTCGGCATTGTTCTGGCCGCAACCTACCCCTTCATGAAGCGCTACCATTACCTGCCCCAGGTACACATGGGCGCGGCTTTCGGCTGGGCCGTGCCGATGGCCTTCGCCGCGGAGGCCAACGCGCTGCCGAAGGAAGCCTGGCTGCTTTATCTTGGCACGCTGTTGTGGAGCACCGCCTACGATACGATTTACGGCATGGTCGACCGGGAAGATGATCTCAAAATCGGGCTCAAGTCGAGTGCGATTCTTTTCGGCGACTACGATCGTGCGGTGATCGGGTTGTTGCAGGGGCTGTTCCTGTTATGCCTGTTCCTGCTCGGGCTCGATCTCGAGTTTTCCGGATGGTATTACGCGGGTCTGGTCGGGGCGGCGTTATTGCTCGGTTACCAGCAGTTCGTGATCGCCGATCGCGTAGCGGCGGATTGCTTCAGCGCCTTCCTGCACAATCACTGGGTCGGTGCAATCGTTTTCGCCGGCATCATGGGGCATTATTATTTGCACTGACGCGGCGCGTCAGCCGTATGCGTCGACCAGTTGAACGATTTCGTGGGTCAGCGACACCAGTAGCTCGATCTGGTGATCGTCGAATGGCTCGTCGCGCACCGCCATGCTGCTGAAGTCGACGCATCCCCAGGGTTGTCCCTTGCGCAAAATCGGCGCGCCGATGAAACATTCGAGCGGCAGCGAGCGATACAGGGGATGAAGTAAAGTCACGGATGTACTGTCGATGCTGGTCTCGCTGATGATGCGTTGCTCCTCGAACACCCGGCGGCACAGGCTGTCACCGAGATCGTAGCGCTCTCCCGGCACGTAAGCGCCTGAATTCGATTCCACCGCGACCAGCTCGTAAACGTTATCGTGGATCCGCGCCAGCGCGCCGAGGGTTGTCCCGAATTCGCGATTGCCGATGGTCAGTAAATGGCCGACTCGCGCACTGATTCGATGGTTCGACATTACCCGGACTGCATCCCCGTACATGAGATTAAAGCTTAGTAAGGCGGGATTTATTAACTAATTGATATTTCCTATTGAGACCGGGCGGGAAATTCGCCGTGATCACGATCAAGCGCGTAGCCTCGCCGAGCCAGGGGCTTCTGGTGCGCCAGCGTGCACGCCGGCCATAGCCTGAGCAAATTGAAAAGGGGATGTGCTGGGAGTCTTCAGCCAAGGGTCATGCGTAGGTCCCTGCATGCCCGGACTCGGGCCGGGGGGGCAACGGGTCGACC
>JBFGQE010000042.1:0-14430 GCA_041564355.1 Gammaproteobacteria bacterium
CCCTGGATGAATACCCGTTCGCCGGGCATAACCCGAAAGCGTTCGATGTCGAGCAGGTTGCTCCGCTGGCCGGGCCAGCCGAATTCAAGCTGTTCCAGCGAAATGATGGCTGTATTCGATGATGGCATGTTCGTTTAGTCGCAGGTCCGGAACTCGTAATTTTGAGTCGCCGGCGAATAGTACCGAAGGATTGATTGAATGCCTATGGTGCGAGGCGTAATCCAGTGCGGAGTGATCACCGGCTAATCGACTACGCCCTACGATCGGATAACGATATCCCGGGCGCGCCGTTCTTCGCTCACGGAGCGTTAGGCAGCGCCGGTTTGAAGGCAAATTCCGCTTCGATCCGGATCGCGAGCGCGAGCAGCTCCTCGTCGGCGCAATACCGGCCGACCAGCTGTGCTCCGATCGGCGGACCTTCGCTATGCTGGCCGCAGGGCAGGGTCAGCGCCGGGTGGCCCGTCATGTTGAAAAACGAGGTAAACCGCGTGATCGCGTTGCCGGCGGGTTCGGTATAGCCGTCGGTCGTAACGCTGACGCTGCCGATTTCGGGCGCGATTGCCGGCGTCGCCGGGGTCAGGATCAGGTCGACGCGCTCGAATACGCGGTTCAGATCACGGCGGTAGGTTTCGATGAATCGTTTGGCGCGGACGTATTGCTCGGCGAGCAGGTTTTGCCCGAGCGCGAGGCCGGCGCGAAAGTCGTTGCCGTATAGTTCGCCGCGCTGCTCGAGGTAACGGTTGTGGTACGACAGTGCTTCCGGCATTTGCACCGTGAGCGATACCGTGCGCGTGTGCTCCATCGACGGCAGCTCGACCGGGACCAGCTTGACGCCGGCACCACGCAGAAAATCGATCAGTCCCTCGGTTGCGCGCAGGATTTCAGCATCGGCGCGCTCGAAAAAAAAGCGGTCCGGGATGCCAACGCGCAATCCGCGAAGGCTCGGCTCGACGGCAGGCCGATGGCGATCGGCCAGCACGCTGAACAACAGCTCGCAATCGGCGGCACTGCGCGTGAAACTGCCGACATGATCCAGTGACCAGGAATACGGTATCACGCCATCGCGGCTGACGCGGCCGAAGGTTGGCTTGAATCCGACCAGGCCGCATAATGCCGCCGGCGCGCGTACCGAGCCGCCGGTATCGGTACCGAGTGCGAACGCGCACAGATCGTAAGCCAGCGCCGCGGCCGAGCCGCTGCTCGAGCCGCCGCACAAGCGCTTGCGGTCATAGGGGTTGGGCGGGGTGCCGTAGATTTCGTTTTCACCCGTTGCGCCGTAGGCGAATTCGTGCAGGTTGTTTTTTCCGATCAGCAGCGCGCCCGCCGCGTTCAGGCGCGCGATCGCGGCCGCGTCGGTGTCGGCGATGTTATCCTGCAGCACGCGTGAGCCGGCCGTGGTCGCCAGCCCGGCGACATCGAATAAATCCTTGCACGCGTAAGGGATACCCGACAAGCGCGGTTTTTCGCCGGGCCCGTTATCGTGTTGCATGGCTGCTTCGCGTGCCCGCTCGAGGTCCAGCGTAATGAAGGCCTTGCTCACATCGGCAAGACGATCGATGCGCGCGGCATAGTAATCGAGTAGCTCGACCGCGCCGAGATCGCCGCGGCGTCGTAATTCGACCAGCCGGGTCAGGCTTGCATAGGCAAGTTCGGCGCTCATTCGCCGCCGATATCGCCGGCCGGCGGGATCGCGCCGAGGTCGATCCGGCGCAGCTCTTCGAGTTGTTCGAGCAAGTCTTGCAGGCCGGTAATGATGCCGAGCTTCGGCTCGACCAGCTCGTCGATTTCGGCGTCGCTCCAGGCGTAACCGCCGTATTCTTCTCGAATGC
Organism: Gammaproteobacteria bacterium; assembly: GCA_041564355.1. GTDB lineage: Bacteria > Pseudomonadota > Gammaproteobacteria. The sequence goes on from JBFGQE010000042.1 coordinate 1,830, forward strand.
CGACGAGGGTTTCCTTGCGCAGGGGTTTCATCGTTTTCGTGGACCCGTATTTTCGTGGTTTTCCGCGGCGAGTTTACGCTACTATCGCTGTATTCCCAATCGCAAACCCGGGCTGGAGCATGGCGAAGGTATTGACCCAGGAGCAGATCGAGCAATTCCACGAGCAGGGATTCGTTTCGCCTGTCGACGTGATGTCACAAGCGGAGGCGCAGGAATACAGGCATCGACTGGAGCAGGCCGAGCGGCTTTATCCCGCAGCGCTGAACGCGGAGAACCGCAACAATGCTCATCTCGCGCTTACCTTCCTCGATGAGCTCGCGCATCACCCGGTGATTCTCGATGCGGTCGAGGATTTGCTCGGCGCGAATTTTTCCCTGTGGGGCAGCGTGTTGTTCATCAAGGAGCCGGGCAGCAGCCATTTCGTCAGCTGGCACCAGGATGCGACCTACATGGGCATTGCGCCGCAGGATTTTGTTACCCCCTGGCTGGCGCTGACCGAGAGTAACCTCGAGTCCGGCTGCATGAGCATGATCCCGGGATCGCACCGCGATTCGATCCGTGTCCACGAGGATACGTTTCACCAGGACAATATATTGACGCGAGGCCAGGCGATCACTGACGTCGACGCGGCGCGGCGGGTAGACCTGGTGCTGCGTCCGGGACAAATGTCGCTGCACCATGCGCGCGTGATTCACGGCTCGCAGCCGAATCGAGGTCGGCAGCGGCGTATCGGGTTCGCCCTGCAGGCCTTCGTGCCGTCCGGCGCGGCGCAAACGATCGGAGAAAACCTGTGGATGCCGGCGCGCGGAAACTGCACGCACCCGGAAATGATTCGGTTGCAGCGTCCGCAGCATGACATGGACGCCGCCGCGATCGCGGAGCGCGACCGGGCCAACCGCAACTGGGCGAAGATTCTCTACCAGGATGCCGCGCAGAGGCGCAACTACTGATTAACGGAGACGATGACATGACCGAGGAAATTTCCGCCAGCGACCGCATGATGCTGGAAAGCCTGTATTGGTGGGATATTCCCACGCTGTTTCGCTGCCCGATCGAACGCGATCCGGCCGCGCTCGACATTGCCCTGGTCGGCGTGCCGCACTCTACCGGCAACGGCACCACCGAGCGCGACCAGCACCTCGGTCCGCGCGCGGTGCGCGAGGTCTCGGCGATGGCGCGGCGTGTGCATACCGAATTCCAGCTCGATCCGTGGCAAAGCTGTCGCATCGGCGATATGGGCGACGTGCCGCTGCCCGAGGCGAACAATAACGAACGCTGCATCGAACGGATCACCGATTTTTACCGTGCCATCGACCAGGCCGGCGTGAAACCGGTATCGATCGGCGGCGATCACGCGATCACCGGCGGTATCATGCAGGCAATCTCGGGCGACCAGTCCAACTTGACCGGCGGGCGCAAGGCCGCGTTCCTGCACTTCGACGCACACACCGATGCCTACGAGCAGGTGCCGCATTTTCTCGGCGCGGTCAAATCGGCCGCCCACTGGGCCGCCTACCTGGTGCGCGATGGTTTCATCGACAGCAGTCACAGCGTGCAGGTCGGCATGCGCGGCAACCCGCGCACGCTGGACTGGTGGAAAACCAGTTCCGATCTCGGATACGAGGTCGTGCCGATAAAGCGCTACCGTGAACTCGGCCCGGCCGCGACCATGGAGTTGATCAACCAGCGCCTCGGCGACGCGCCCGTTTATATCACCTTCGATCTGGACTGCATGGATCCCACCATCTGCCCCGGTGTCGCCAATCTCGAATGCGGTATCCAGGGCTTCCAGGTCGACGAGATCATGGCGCTTCTGCGCTGCGTGCGCGGCAAGAACATAATCGGGGGAGACGTGGTCTGCCTGATGCCGACCAAGGATCACCCGAACCGGCAGACGGCGCATTTCGCCAGCGCGGTCATGTTCGAAATCCTGAGCCTGATCGCGGACGGCGGGAGGTAAGTCGAGATGTTGAACCAGGCACAAATTGACGAGTTTTGGGAGACCGGCGTGATCGTCGTCGAGGCAGCTTATTCCATCGACGCACTGCAACCGCTGCGCGAGCAGCACGCGCGCTGGATCGAAGAGTCGCGCGAGCATAGCGGACCGTTCGGGCAAATGCTCGACGGTCGGCCGCGGTTCGATGTCGAACCCACGCATAGCGCCGCGCGACCGGCGTTGCGTCGCGTCGCGTCACCGGAAGAGGTATCGCAGGCCTTTCTCGAGCCTGTGCAACGGGGACCCCTGCTCGAAGCGGTCGCGGACCTGCTCGGCCCTGACCTGCGTTTTCACCACGCCAAGCTGAACAGCAAGCTGCCGGGCAGCGGCACGACGGTAAAGTGGCACCAGGATTTTCCGTTCGATCCGCACAGTAACGATGATTGTATGACGGTGATGTTGTTCCTCGACGATATCGACAGCAGCAACGGTCCGGCGCGCGTGGTGCCCGGTTCCCATCGCGGACCGCTGCATACGCTATGGCACGACGGTCATTTCACCGGCGCTGTCGATGCGGCCATTGCCGCCGAATGCGAGCAGCAGGCGGTCGAATGCACCGGCCCGGCCGGTAGCCTGTGCCTGATGCATACCCGATGCCTGCACGCTTCGTCGGAAAACCGGAGCGAGCGGCCGCGCACCCTGTACATCGCGACGCTGACCGCGGCCGACGCGGTACCGCTCGCGCCCTGCGCGGTACCGAGCCGATACTCGGGCCGGATCGTGCATGGCGAAGATCCGGGGCGTATTCGCAGCACGCCGTTCGTGCTCGAAACTCCCGAAATTCCGTCCGGCGCGTCGTTCTTCAATCAGCAGGCGGGCGGCGGGTGAAGCCGGCAATCAGTGCGCGAGCAACACCGGCGCGGGCGCCTTTTTAAGTAGCGCCCGGGTGACGCCGCCGAGAATGATTTCACGCAGGCGCGCGTGGCCGTAGGCGCCCATCACGATCAGATCCGCATTCATTTCCTGCGCCTGGCCGATAATCGCGTCGGTCGGGCTCATGTCCGGATCGCTAATGCCGCTGGAAATGGCCTCGATACCGTGTGCCCTGAGATAATGTTCGAGCTCCTGGGCATGCGGGTGACCGCGCGCGATGGCAACATCGTCATCGTCGGGTTCGGAGGACAGCACGACCACGGTCTCGGCGCGTTTCAGCAGCGGTAGTGCCTCGTGCAGGGCACGTGCCGATTCGCGGCTGGCGTTCCAGGTCAGCAAAACGCGTTGCCCCAGCGGCGTGACCGGCCCGCTATGCGGCACGACCAGGCAGGCGGCGGCGCCCTCGAATAGCAAAGCATCGGCAAGGCCGTAACTGGCGTTATCGGGATCCTCGGGGTGGTCCTGGCCCAGCAGCAGCAGGTCGCAATACTTGCTGTGTTCGCGCAGGATAGGGATGACCTGGCCCTCGACCACGTGGGCCTGCATCGATACCCCGGCGTCGCGGGCGAGGTCCTGGTAGCGTTCCAGCGTATCGCGCGCCCGCGCCATGGCTTTTTCGGTAACGTCGGTAATCAGGTCGACGCTGATTTGGGCCTCGACGTAGGCCGGGACGATGTAGTCGGGGACGATAAATAAGCCGTTTATCTCGGCGCCGTGCTCTCGGGCCAGTTGAAACGCGGCCTCCAGCCGGTTGCGACAGCCGCTGCTATGATCCAGGTGAATCAGTAAGCTCTTGATATCCATAGTATTTCTCCCCAAAGCTGTTATCGAAATGATGCGCCATTATACCCTCGCGGGTATTGATGTGAGTCAAGGCCGGCGGGAACCGGCAGGCTAGCAGCTGGACCCTGACCGAGAGTCGATGATGACGACAGCGAATCCCGAACTCAAGCGCTCGCGGTCGGTGTCTTGGTTTACGCTGTATGGACCGGGCAACATTCCCGGCGCGGGAATTTACCTGCTGGTCGGCAAGGTGGCTGCCAGTGCCGAACCGTTTTGGACTGAGCGTGCCGGCCGGGGTGCCCGTGGCGGGATTTTTTGCTCGGCGGCCTTGCCGGGTTACCAGTTACCGGGTGGAATCGTGAAGTAAAAAAAGCGGCATACTCCAGTATGCCGCCTTGCTCGATCGTATGCTTAACTGATCTTGATATCGATGGCTTTGGGCTTGGCTTCCTCAGCCTTCGGCACGGTAAGGGACAGCACGCCATCCTTGTAATGCGCCTCGACCGCGTCGGACTGAACCGAGTCTGGCAGCGTGAAGCTGCGTGCGAAGGTGCCGTAAAAACGCTCCTTGCGATGATTACGGGTGCCTTCACCGGTTTCGCTTTCGCTGCGTTTTTCGCCGCGAATGCTGAGCACGCCGTTTTCCAGTTTGACGTCGATATTTTCTTTTTTAACGCCGGGCAGATCGGCTCGTATCAGATACTTGTCCTTGTCTTCCTCGATATCGACCGAAGGCGCCCAGTCGGCGAAGTTCAAATCGTTATCCATACGCGTGCCGAGGTTACGCGCACCGCTTTTATTGTAACGTTCCAGCAGGTTTTCAAATTCCTGGAACGGGTTCCACACTTGCATATTCATAAGTCGCTCCATTCGTGATTGACATCTAGTAAATGTTATCGCGGGAGGGAAAATCAAGTGTTGACCGGGATCAAAACCGGCCATGCGGCGCGCTACCGCGATTCGTCCATCACCCAGCGAATCGCGCGCTGGGTCAGTTCGTGCGCGGAGTCGAGACCCAGTTTTTTCTTGATATGCGCCTGGTGGGTTTCGATCGTCTTGATGCTCAGGTTCAGCCGTTTTGCGATTTTTTTGGTAGAGACTCCCTGGCCGATCAACTCGAATACCTGGAGCTCGCGATTCGACAGGCTGTTTATATCGCGCTTTTCGCTGCCGGATTCCACCATCCCGTTGAGCAAGCGCTCGGTCATCTGCTGGCTCAGGTAAACCTTGCCGTCGAGCACCTGGCGAATAGCCTGGATGATGCGGTCCTGTGCCTCCTGCTTGTTGATATACCCTCGGGCGCCCGCGGCGAGCACTCGCTCGGCATAAAGCGTCTCGTCGTGCATCGAGGCAACTAGCATGAGCAAATCCTTGTGCCGCGAGCGAATACGCTCGATCAGGTCGAGCCCACTGCCGCCGGCCAGTGACAAATCGATGATAGCCAGGTCCGGTTGGGTCGATTCGATTTGCGTCAGGGCCTCCGTCATGTTACCGGCTTCGCCGCAAACTTCGAGATCGGCGCAATCGCCGATCAATTGCGCAAGACCGCTGCGCACCAGTGGATGGTCATCTACGATCAGTATTCGGATCATGGCCGGCCTTTAGCCTGCTGGTCTATCGGGAAAAAGCAGGTTACCGTGGTGCCGCGTTCGGGCGACGACTTGAAGTACAGTTCGCCATCGATCAGGCTGCAGCGGTGTTGCATGATGCGCAGTCCGAGGCCTTCGGTTTTTTGCCGTTCCCCGCTAAATCCTCGACCGTTATCGCGCACCATCATGCAACCGCGTGCGCCGTGGATACCCAGGGCCAGCTCTACCTCGCTCGCTTTGGCATGCTTGACCGCATTATTCAATGCTTCCTGCGCGATCCGGTAAACATGCAGCGCGACGCTGTTGTCGGATATGACAACCGCCTGCTGGCAATCCAGTTTAACCGCAACGCGCCCGTGCGCGCGAAATTCTTCAACGAGGTTTTCCAGCGCGACCTGCAGGCCGGCCGCATCGATTTCGAAGGGCATCAGGCCGCGCGATAACGACCTCACCTGCGCAATCGCATCTTGCAGTCCCTGTGCCAGTTTCGCGGCGAGGTCATGCTCCGGCTTGCTTGCCTTGTTCAGCAGGCTGGTGGCGAGCAAACCGAGCCCGGTCAGCTGTTGGCCGAGCCCGTCATGCAGGTCCTGGCCGATGCGGCGCTGCTCGGCGACCGGAATTTCGAGGATCTCGCGCTGTAGTTGCTGCTGCTCGCTGATGTCCATGATGACGCCGGCAAACAGGCGTGCGTGACTGGTCTTGATATCGCCGATCGACAGGTAGATCGGAAAACGCGTGCCGTCTTTGCGCATCGCGGTCAGCTGTCGCCCGATGCCGATAATTTTTGCCTGCCCGGTTTGCAGGTAGTTTTTCATGTATTTGTCATGCTCTTTACTGTGTTCCTCGGGCATCAACCGGGTCAGCGGCTGCTCGATCAACTCGTCATGGCGGAAGCCGAAGAGGCGCTCCGCGGCGGGATTGACGAATTTTATGATGCCGCGCGTGTCGGCGAGGACAATTCCCTCGCGCGCGGTCTCGGCGAGGATCTGGAAGGTCTCGGCCTGTTCGTCGATGGTTTGCTGGATCGGGCGCGACACGCTGATAAAGAGGCGGCTGGCGATGAAGATGACGAGCAGGGCAACGGTAATGGTGACAAGGCTGGCACGAACGAACGGCGCGCGAATTTCACTGTGGTCGATTTTCGCGACGAGGCCGAGGCCAAGCAGAGGAATCGGCTCGTGCGCTGCGAGCACCTCGACACCGCGGTAGTCGAGTCCGCTGGTGACGCCCGATTTACCCGCCAGCGCGTTACGCATCGGTTCGGCCCAGTCGCCCGTGAACGGGATCGACTGGGGCGTCGACGAGTGCGCATGACGACGGCTGAGGACAAATTCGATCTGGTCTCCGGCCCTTTGCGCCAGCACGAACTCTCCGGTTTCGCCGAAGCCGCCGAATTCGCGGTGCGCATAGGCAAGCTTTTCCAACGTCGAGACCTGCCCGGCCCCTGCGCCGCCCAGGTCGGAGACCGGTTGATCGAACTGCGCGATCGCCCCGATCAGGCTGACCTGTGACCTTGCCATCTCGGCCAGGTGCAGCCGGTGCTGATCGATCGAGGTCAGGTACAGGCTCATGATAGAAAGCGCGCTGACCACCAGCGTCGCTGCCGCCATGATCAGGAAAAGTTGTCTGAATGGATATTGCTGAATCACTCTGTTTCGCGGTCCGGCAGGATTTGCGCCATTATGTTATCTGGAATGCCCCTATATGCCCATAAGGAAAACCCCGATAGTGCCGCGGCGAGGTTTGCCTCAAGCTGATGGTATAAATATCTCAAGGGGAGAGTCGACATGCATATCCAGCCACCTAACCGACTCAAGGTCGATCCCTGTCACGTTTGCGATACGCGTGGGGGTTGTCTTGCGACCGAAGTGATTAACAGTCCGGAGGTGCAGGAACAGTTGCACCAGGCAAAGCGCATCCAGCGCAAGGGTGAGCACGTGTTTCGCGAGGGGGACAGCGTGGATGCGTTCTACATCGTGCGCAGCGGATCGGTGAAGAGTTACATCGTTACCGAGGATGGGGAAGAGCAGGTACTCGGATTTTACCTGCCGGGCGACGTATTCGGCATCGATACCGATGACTCGGACCGGCGCATGTCATCGGCAATTATCCTCGAAACCACCTCCCTTTGCCGTTTCCCGTTGGCTTATCTCGGCGAGCATTCGTCCGGCGCCAAGCTGCTGAAAATCGCGTCCGAGCAAATGCAACGCGATCACGGTCTCGTGCTGATGCTGGCGCGCAAGGATGCGGATGGGCGAATCGCCAGTTTTCTCGACGATCTCGCTTCGCGCTACCGCGCGCGCGGCTACTCCCCATCGGCCTTCGTGCTGTCAATGTCGCGCCAGGATATCGCCTGCTACCTCGGGCTTGCGGTCGAAACCGTGAGTCGTACGTTGACCCGTTTTCAGGAATCAGGCGTTCTCGAAGTGAATCGACGTGAGGTCGAAATACTCGATGCGGCGGCGCTCGCCGCGTTGGCCGGTGCACGGATCGACGCGCGCTCGGGATGCACTAAGACCGCGGCCGAATCTGCTTGATGATGCACCTGGCCGTTAACGGCGAAACCGCTGACTGCGCCGTATACCCCGAACAGTATCAGACCTGAACCGGCAAGCGTCCGGATCAGGGGTGCCCTGACCCATTGACGAAAGTTTTGCGCCAGGCTGCCGACGAGCAGCATGGCCGGCAGCGTACCCAGCCCGAAACCGAGCATCAGCAAGGCACCGTCGATGGCACTCCCGGCGGTTAGCGACCAGGCTACCGCGGCGTAAACCAGCCCGCAGGGCAACCAGCCCCACAGCGTCCCGAGCAGGAAGGCCTGCCAGGGGCTACGCGGCGGGAACAGGTTTTCGCCGAGCGGCTGCAAGCGCCGCCACAGTTTTGCCCCGAGTCGCTCCAACTGGGCGAGTCCGCGCCACCAGTTGGCCAGGTACAGGCCAAGCGCAATCATGAATCCGGCCGCGATTAGCTTGCCGACCAGCGGGCTGACGCCGAGCCCCGTGAGCTGCGCACCGAGCGTGCCCGCGGCAACACCCACCACCATGTAACTGCCGAGTCGCCCGAGGTTGTAGGCCAGTTGAAGCAAAAATCGCGCTCCGGATTCGCCCGTCGGGTCGCTGCTCGCGCTGAAATTCAGTGCCGACGCGATGCCTCCACACATGCCGATGCAGTGACTGGAACCGAGTAATCCGACGAGCAGCGCGGTGAAAAATGTCAGTTCGGCCGGCATCATTATCCCGGCCTGTAATCCGGTGTCAGGGCTATCTTGCGCTGTTGTGGGTAGTGCAGGCTTCCGCTCAGGCGCCAGTCCGCGGTCTGCAGCGCGAGATTCCAGCGTCCGGGACCCGGCAAGCGGAGGCTGCCCTGCAACACGCGAGTTTCGACGCGTGTCAGGATCAGAGTTTGATCGAGCCCTGGCCTGGTCGCGTGCACCAGACTGAGCTCGATCTCGTCTCCGGGAACGACCGTAACCGAAGGATCGAAGCGAACCCGCAAGGTGCCCGAGTTTTCGAGATGAAGGGTTGCGGCGAGCCCAAGCTCGTAGGCCAGGCGATCGCGTGCAATTACCCGGTTGATCTGTTTGCCATGGCGATAGTAATCGTCGACGACGAGGCCCGACCAGGTCTGGATTGCCAGGGTCAGCATGACGATACCCATGATGACAGCCGCGCCCGGAATCGCAATCAGCATCCACACGATGGGTTCTTTTTTCCAGCTCGTTGTTTGCTCGTTACCTTGATTCATCGGTTGCTTCCCGGCCCGACGAAACGGGCCTCTTCGGTTACACGCAAGTGATTGACATCGGCCGCCTGCAGGTGAAAGCGCACCGTCTGGCTTTGCTGCTCGAGGTTGAACTCATCCGCCTGCAGACGCACGACGAATTCCTCGACCGCGCCCGCTGCCACCTCGACTTCCGGTTTCTCGGTAGCCAGAAGCATGCCGTCTACGCCGTCGGCCTCAATATAATAGCGGTGCGGTCGCGAATCCATGTTCAGGATTTTCAACGTGTAGACGTTCTCGATCAGGCCGTCACGGGTTTCGCGGTAAAGCGCGTTGCGATCTCGAATCACGTCGAGATCGAGCGGAATGCGTTGAATGATATGGGTTAACAGCATGCCGCAGAGCAGCAGCAGGATGGTCGCGTAGACCAGGATGCGCGGTCTCAGGATACGTTTACCCTTGCCGAGCGCGCTGTTTTCGGTGGTGTAACGAATCAGTCCGCGCGGGTATGACAGCTTGTCCATGATATCGTCGCAGGCGTCGATGCAGGCGGAGCAGGCAATGCACTCGTACTGCAGCCCGTCGCGAATATCGATCCCGGTCGGGCAGACCTGCACGCAGACGTTGCAATCGACACAGTCGCCAAGCCCGAGCGATGCCGGTTCGGCACCGCGCCGGCGCGGACCGCGCGGTTCGCCGCGCTCGGGATGATAAGCGACGATCAGCGTATCGGAATCGAACATCGCGCTCTGGAAGCGCGCGTAAGGGCACATGTAGATGCACACCTGCTCGCGCATGAAGCCCGCGTTGCCGTAGGTCGCGAAACTGTAGAACAGGATCCAGAACAGTTCCCAGGGGCCGAGGCTGAAGGTGACCAAACCGCTGGCGAGTTCGTTGATCGGTGTGAAGTAGGCGACGAAGGTAAACCCCGTCCACAGCGAAAACAGGATCCAGATCGTGTGCTTGATCAGCTTGGTGCGAAACTTGCGAGCGGACATTGGTGCCCGGTCGAGTTTCATGCGCGCGTTGCGCTTGCCCTCGATCTTGCGCTCCATCCACAGGTAAGCCTCGGTCCAGACCGTTTGCGGGCAGGCATAGCCGCACCAGACGCGGCCGAATAGCGCGGTGAAAAAAAACAGCGACAGGCCAGCGAGTATCAGCAATGCGGCAAGGTAGATGAAATCCTGCGGCCACAGGCTCAGGCCAAACAGGTAGAACTTGCGCGCGGGCAGGTCGAATAAAACCGCCTGGCGGCCATCCCATTGCACCAGCGGCAGCGCGTAGTAGATACCGAGCAGGATAAGGATCGAAAGCACGCGCAACCGCGCGAAGCGGCCTGCGACCTCGCGCGGATAAACCTTCCGGTGCGCGGCATAAAGCGAGCCGTCGCCGGACGTGTTCGTTTGAGCCGACATCAGTTATATCGCCGTGGCGACACGGCTACTCGCCTTTTCGCTCGTCGGAAGTCGGGTTTGACAGCGTGAAATAAAACGTGCCGTAACTCGACAGCGCGGCAAAGAGCCAGAAGAGGAGGAATCCGATGCTGTAGACGGCAAGTGGACTCAGCTCGAGATCGAGATTGAACGGGACCAGGTCGCGTGGGTGGAACGCGGAGAAAAAAGCACCGCTTGCCGCGATCGCCGTAATGAACGAAGGCCACAGCACCGCGATCGCCTGCTGGGTTAGCGAAACACGGCTTGACGCGGTTGGTTGCATCAGGGATCTCGCGACAGGCCGAAGACGTAGGCAGTCAGCAAGTGCGTCTTGGCGGGACCGAGAAACTCGCCGAGCGCGGGCATCTGGCCGTTGCGTCCCTTGACCAGGGTTTCCGCGATACGCGCATTCGAGCCGCCGTAAAGCCAGATATTGTCGGTCAGGTTCGGCGCGCCGATCGCGGTATTGCCGCGCCCATCCGCACCGTGGCAGGCGGCACAGAATATGTCGAACTTCGCCTTGCCCCGATCGGCGAGTTCGCTGATCGAGTTGCGACCGGCGAGGCGCAGGACGTACTGGGTCACCTCTTCGACGCCCTGCTCGCCGCCCAGCGGCGCTTCCAGAGCCGGCATTACGGCAATGCGACCTTGTAACAGCGTGGTCCGAATTTGTTCCGGCTCGCCGCCCCACTGCCAGTCCTCGTCGTGCAGGTTCGGGAAACCGCGTGCACCGCGGGCATCGGATCCGTGACAGGTCGAGCAATAGTTACTGTAAAGTCGGGCACCGATTTTGCGCGCCTCCGGATCTTTCGCCAGCTCGACGACAGGAGTCTGCAGGTAGCGCTCGAACAGTGGGCCCACCGCGGCGTCGACCCGCGCGACTTCCGCCTCGTATTCGCCTTTTGAGGTCCAGTCGAGCATGCCCTCGAAGCGGCCCAGGCCCGGATAGAGCAGCAGGTAAAATCCCCCGAAGGCGATGGTGATGTAAAACAGGCCGAGCCACCAGCGCGGCAGCGGATTGTTCAACTCGGTGAGATCGCCGTCCCAGACGTGCCCGGTGCTCTCGACGGTATCTTGTTTCTCGAATCCGGAACCCATCCAGCGCAGCAACCAGACGCAGGCAAGAATACTGAGGATGGTCAGGATCGCGATATACCAGTGCCAGAAATCGCTATTAAAGTCAGCCATCGAATTACTCCGCCGGGGGTTTGGAATGGTTGCCGGGTTCATCGTCGTCGAAGGGCACGCGCGCGGCCTCGTCGAAATCGGGCTTACGCTTGCGGCTGTAAGCCCAGACGACGATGCCGAGAAACGTGATCAGTACGATGATGGACCAGAGTGCCTGGATTAACGTGAACGACATGATTTATCTCCTTGAACCCAGTTCGACACCCAGGCCCTGCAGGTACGCGACCAGCGCATCGAGCTCGGTTTTTCCCTCGAGCGCCTGCGGCGCCGCTTCGATTTCGGCATCGGTGTAGGGTGCGCCGAGCGTGCGCAGGACCTTCATCTTGGCCTGGATATCGCTCCCGTCGAGCGGGTTTTCCGCGAGCCAGGGGTAACCCGGCATGATGGATTCCGGCACCACGTCGCGCGGGTTGATCATGTGCACCCGGTGCCATTCGTCGCTATAGCGGCCGCCGACCCGATGCAGGTCCGGGCCGGTGCGTTTCGAGCCCCACTGGAACGGCCGATCGTAGACGAATTCGCCGGCCACCGAGTAATGCCCGTAGCGCTCGGTCTCGGCGCGGAACGGGCGAATCATTTGCGAATGGCAAACGTTGCAGGATTCGCGCAGGTAAATGTCTCGGCCCTCGAGGCGCAGCGGCGAATAGGGTTTCAAGCCGGCCACCGGTTCGGTCAGGGAATCCTGGAAGAACAGCGGGATAATTTGCACCAGGCCGCCGATCGAAATGACGATTATGACCAGGATGATCAACAGACCGACGTTTGTTTCGACTTTATCGTGAGCTGAAGCCATGGGGGTTCCTCGTTACTCAGTTGGCCGCGGCGGGGGCGGGGATTTCGACTTCGACCGGGCGCGCATCGGCAATGGTCTTCCACAGGTTGTAAGCCATGACCAGCGTACCCACCAGGAAAAACACCCCGCCGAGCGTGCGCACGATGTAGTAGGGGTGCATTGCCTGTACGCTCTCGACGAAGCTGTAGGTCAGGGTGCCGTCATCGTTGACCGCGCGCCACATCAG
>JBFGQE010000043.1:0-14230 GCA_041564355.1 Gammaproteobacteria bacterium
CAGCGTGTCCCGGCCCGCGGCAGCAGTTTGCAGGGCGCACTGTAATCCGGTATACCCGGAACCAATGATCAGCACGTCGGTCCTGGCAGGAAGGCTGGAGGGCGGTTCATCCCGCAGCGGAGTCAGTTCCCACCAATATGGCTCGGCCTTGAAATCGTGTCTGCAGAAAGCGTAACTCAAGAATTCGTAATCCCTGAAGCGTCAAAGCGAGACAAAATAGGGGGTTGGAAGTGATCCAAACCGTTCGCCGAGAGGTATAAGTCTGTATAACACCTATAATCGCTTAATAATGTAGCCAGTTGGCGGAATTTAACGTAACTGGTTCGACGATAACAACGATAATTTCGAGAAAAGCAAACCCCGACCTGGCGATGCGCCCGGCACGGGCCAAACGGAGCTGAAGCGGATGGATACTTCGCACGCAACCATACTGATTGTCGATGACGAGCCGATCAATCTCGACATCATTCGTGCGCACCTCGAAAACGACCACTACGACCTCGTTACCGCGACCAACGGTGAGCAGGCCTGGGAACTGCTGCAGGCCAGACCCGGAGAATTCGATGTCATTATCCTGGATCGGATGATGCCCGGCATGGACGGCATGCAGGTGCTGTCCAACATCAAGGAGCACGACTCGATGGAACGAATCCCGGTGGTCATGCAGACCGCCAAGGCCGAGAGTGTCGAGATCGTCGAGGGACTCAAGGCCGGCGCCTATTATTACCTGACCAAGCCCTACGACGGGGACGTCCTCAAGACGATCGTGCGCAGCGCGGTCAACGACCGACTGCACGACAAGGCGCTGCTGGAATCGCTGCGCGAAGGACGCAAGATATTCGACCTGATGACCTTCGGTCGTTTCCGCATCCACAATCTGCGTGAATGCAACCTGGTCGCCTCCCAGGTGGCGCACCTGTGTCCCGAACCCCACCGCGTGGTAACCGGTATTTCCGAGCTGCTGATCAACGCGCTCGAGCACGGCAACCTGAAAATCGGTTACGAAGAAAAGAGCAACCTAATGCGTCGTGGCATGTGGCAGATCGAGGTCGAACGGCGCCTCAATTCACGCAAACATCGCGGTGGTTTCATCGAACTGGAATTCAACGTCGCGGATGACCGAGTGCAAATTCGCATTCGCGACCAGGGTCAGGGCTTCGACTGGACACCTTACATGGATTTCGACCCCGACCGCGCGTTCGACCCGCACGGACGCGGCATCGCCGTTGCGCGTTTGTCCAGCTTCGACGAGCTCGAGTACATCGGTGACGGCAACGAGGTCGTGGCAACGATAAAGCGGAGTCTCGACGGCTAGGCCATCGCGCTACATGCGGCTGTCGTCGTCGTTGAAGCGGCTGTACTCCAGATCACCGCCGAAATAGGTCGACCTGCCTTTTTGTTGCGCGATTCCCCTCCCTTCGTAGATTCTCAGCGTATCGGCCACTGGCCGCGGCTCGTGCGCGACCAGCCAGAGGCGCAGGAAATGTCGCTTTTGCGCCTCGTCATCGGCATCCTCGAACGCGGTGCGGTTATGCAGCACGGTCAGGTTATTGAAGAAGACGGCTTCACCCGGCTCGGTCAGGAACTTCAGCGCAAACCTGTCGTCGAGCGCGATTTCATCGACCAGGTCGAGCGCGGCAACCTGTTCGGCAGTCAGGGGTTGCTGCATTTCCACGGCGGCCATCTCGATATAAGAACGCAGGTAATTCACGCTGAGATATCCGTCGCGAAAACTGAACACCGGTATCCGTTCCTCGGTCACCGGCGACTCGCCGGGCGCCTCTTCGCCGAATCGATGGTAAAAAAATCCCTCCATCAGCACCGGCATCAGGGCGGGCTCGCGGGCGAGAATTTCGTTGTAGATACTGATTGCGCTGACGTAACCGCTGACTCCTCCTGAGACCGCTTTCTGCAAGCACATCATTGCGACCACGTCGCAGGCATCGGTATGCATGTCGAGCTCGGTGCTGTTGCGGTAGGCGCGCTCTTTGGGATCCCTGCCGCCGATATTGACCACGTGGCCGAGCCGGTCACCCATGACGCTTTGCGACATCGCGGTGCCGAAATGCGTGCCGAGACCGAAGTGAATCATGCCGAGATCCTGCTTGCTCAAGCGATCCACCGGAAATCCATGCAGGATCAACAGGCCGCTACGATCCATGACCTCGGCGCGCCAGCGCGCGATATCTTCGGCCAATTCGTCGAGGCTGAACTGCTCGCGCGTGATCGATTCGGGATCGTCAGTGGTTTTTTTTACCGCGTCGAGGGCCCGTTCCAGCGCGCGCAGATGGTGAGGCTCCAGGTTGACCATAAAACTCGCCTTGTCGCGTTCGCTGGCGCGCCACGCCGACGCGTGTTCGATCGGTTTCATTGCGTCGTTCATATTGAATCAGGACACGAGTTCGCGTAACGGCGCGCGGCGGGTTACCGCCCCGCCCTCGCCGAGCATGGTCTCGGTCAATCCGCGCTCGGCATGGATCATTTTTAGTGACAACATCCTCTGCGCGTACTCGAGCACGCGCGAGGCATACTCCGGATTTCGCGCCTGGTTGGTGAATTCCCCGGGATCCTGCTGCAGGTCGAACAGCAGCGGCGGCAGCGCGCCGAAGTGCACGTACTTGTAAGCGTCGTCGCGCAGCACCGACAGGTTGCACTGGTGCAGGGTAAGACCCAGATGCTTTTCCAGCCTGTCGTTGCGCACATCGCGAAAATCGAATTCCCAGAATACCGCGTCACGCCAACCGGTTGGCATCTTGCCCGTGCGCAGCGCGGGCAATAACGAAAACCCGTCGCACTGGCTCGGAATCTCGAGCCCAAGCCAGTCGAGCATGGTCGGCATCAGGTCGACGTTTTCACTGAATGCATCGATCCGCCGACCGCGGCTTGGGTCAGCCTCGGGCCGCGGGTCACGGATGATAAGCGGGATATGATAAGACTGGTCGAAGTAACCGAGCTTCGACATGAGCCAGTGATCGCCGAGCTGTTCACCATGATCCGAGGTGAAGATAATCAGCGTCGACTCCCATTCGCCGCGGGCCTTGAGCAGATCGAACAGGCGTCCGAGATTGTCGTCCACTTCGTGCATCAGGCCGAAATAATTGACCATGTCCTGCTGGGTCTGGCGCGGATTATCGGGCGCGCGAAAACGGCTATGGTTAATGTAGTAATCGAGCAGGGGATGCTGTGCGGCCTCGTCGGCCGGCGTCGCGCAACGCGATGGCACCGGCATTTGCGTGGGGTCGAGCTCGCTATTGTAAGGTTCGGGTGCAGCCAGCGGCGGATGCGGGCGCAACAACGACAGGTGCGTAATCCACGGCCGGTCCTGTTGCTCGATCCAGGCGATGCAGCGGTCGGTCATGTAGTGTGTCTCATGGTCTTGCCGCGACATCGCAAGCGGTAATACCCGGTCGCCCCCGTCGGCCCAGTCGATCCCGTCCTCGGTAATCGCGTACAGGCTCCACGGCCGGTCGGGCATTGCATGACCCTTTTGCTCCAGGTAAGCCACCCAGTCGACCGAGACCTCGTCCTGCATCGCGGTGTAGGTTTCTATCCCGGGAAGCGGCTCGCTGTAATGGCGCAAGCGCGGGTCGTTTGCATCGAGACCACGCGGGTCGATCGCGGAATCGGTATAACCGAACAGCGACGGCGAGTACCCGGCCACGGCAACTTCGAGAGCCCAGTTGGTAAAGCGGCTGTCGAGCGGCGCGCCGTTTACCACGCAACGATGGTTTTGCAGATACATGCCGGTATGCAGCGAACTGCGGCTCGGCGCGCAGGGCGTCGCCTGTGCGTAATGCTGGCGAAACAGCAGCCCGTCGGCCGCGAGCGCGTCCAGGTTGGGCGTGCGGACATGATCGTGCCCCAGCGCCGACAGGCATTCGCCGCGCCACTGGTCGGCGGTGATGAACAGAATATTCATCGTCTGCAGAATTCGGCGCCGAGCATCAAGAATGAATCCATGTCAGGTTACTCCATGAGCAGCGGGTCGAACGGGCAGTTGACCATATTCTCGCAACCCTCCTCGGTGACGAGCAACTGGTCTTCCAGCTTGATCCCGTCGACCCCGCCGACTTCGCCGACATAGGCTTCGACGCAGAGCATCATGCCGGGTTCCAGCACGCCGGTGTAACCCCGCTCTTCCCAGTCGATCGGGTACTTGATCGCCGGCCACTCGTCGCACAAACCGACGCCGTGAAACTTGGAACCGTAACGCTGCGGGATAAACTTTTCCGGCAGATGATGTCCCTGCTCGGTCAATTCGCGGAAGCTCATTCCCGGCCGCACGATCGACGCGTTGGTCATGATGTGGTCGTAGGCGATCCGGTGCAGTTCTTTTTGCCGTGCGCTCGGCTGGCCGTCGCCGATGAACCAGCTGCGCGAAATGTCCGTGCACATGCCGTAGCAACCGATCATGTCGGTATCGAAGGCGACGATCTCGTTATTGCCGATGATGCGCGGTCCGCATTCCTGGAACCACGGGTTGGTGCGCGGTCCGCTCGCCAGAATACGGGTCTCGATCCACTCGCCTCCGCGTCGGATATTGGACTTGTGCAACTCGGCCCAAACGTCGGCCTCGGTCAAACCCGGCTCGGTGAGGTCGCGCATCTCGGCAATGGACGCCTCGCAGGCATGAATCGCGCAGCGCATGGCGAGAATCTCGTCCTGACCCTTGATCGAGCGCGCTTTCTCCATCAGCTCTTCACCGTCCAGCACCTCCACGCCGGCCGCGTCCAGTGCGCGCAACCCGGCTATCTGGATCTTGTCGACCGCGACCCGGCGCCCCGCGCCGACGCGCTGCTGCATCAGATCGGTTATCTGCTCGGCGAACAGCTCGGCCTTTTCCTCGGTGCGCTGGCCGGTGGCGAAATAGAAAAAAGACGCGCCGAAACGCACTTCGCGAACCAGCGGGTTGTATTTGGACAAATAGGCGTAGCCGCCGTATTCCCATAGCACCATGTAGCCGTCGGCCGTGACCAGGCAGGCGCGGAACGGGTTGTGGGCGTTCCATATTTGCATGTGCGTCGTGTCGGTGGCATAGCGAATCGATAACGGGTCGAACAACAATACCGCGTCGAGATCGCGTTCAACCAGGCCGGCGACGATCCGCTGCAAGCGATACTCGCGCATGCGCGGCAAGTCGGGGCACTGCAGGCCGGCCGCTTCCCACTCGGCATAAGCCAGCGGCGTCGGCCCGATCTCGAGACGATCGTTGTCGTCAGGCGTATTGTCCGGACGACGCCGGCTCGGGTCGACCTTCGGACGCGGTATCGAATACGGATTAGTCGCCATGCCTAGGCGGCGCTGACCCCGGACTCGCCATGAGCCTGGATAATCGCGTCGAGTTCGCGCAGGAAGGTGACGACCTCGTCCGCGGTATTGTAATGGGCCAGGGATACGCGAATACAGGTCGGGCGTCCGAGCGGCTCGAGGATATTGCCGGAAAAGTAGTCGGCCTTGCGCACGTGCGTGCGAACGCCCCGCGCGTTGAGTTCCGCGACCACCTCGGCGCAGGGTTTGCCTTCGACGATGATCGATACGAGGCCTTCCCGGCTCGGATTATCATGCCCGCCGATGACGAAAACCTCGGACATTGCGCGCAAACCGCGCTGCCCGTCGGCGCCGTCGATCATCACTTCGATCAAACCCCGCTCGTGGTCATGAATCGCGTCGCCGGCGGCGAGGATACGCCCGCGCCGGTCATCGGAATCGGTGAAATGCGAACCGAGCCAGTCGAAATATTCGACCACTTTCGACGTGCAGGCGAAGGCGGAGGTATCGCGCGTGCCCAGTTCCCAGAAATCGTCAGGGGTACCGTCGAGATGATCGTGCGGCAGGGTAGCGAGTCGCGGCGAAACCCAGGCGAAGCCGTAATTGT
Source organism: Gammaproteobacteria bacterium (assembly GCA_041564355.1). Lineage (GTDB taxonomy): Bacteria > Pseudomonadota > Gammaproteobacteria. The sequence continues at coordinate 5,876 of JBFGQE010000043.1, forward strand.
GGCGCGAAAATACCTTGTAGGCAGAGACCGCGTAACCGTCGATATCGTAGTCATCGATACTGAGCCCGCCGTGCGCGGCATGCTGTATGCCGTCGAGAATAATGATGCAATCCGGCGCAACCGCCCGTATCGTCTCGACCACGGCCTTCACGTCTACCGACATACCGGTTACCGGGCTGGTATGGATGATCGTCGCAACTCGGGTTTCGGCATCGACGATGCTGGCGTAATCATCGGCGGTAACCGTCGCGCTGGAATTATCGTGTACCGCGGCGCGGTAGGTCTTGCCTGCGATTTTCGACCAGCGCTTGCTCGCGCTGACCGTCGCCGGGTGTTCCAGCGTGCTGCCGATCATGTTGCCGCCGGCTGGCGAACCGAGCGCGGCCGCGCGCACCATGCGAAAAATCAGCTCGGTGCCGCTCTCGCCGGTAAACACCGGACCATCGGCAACGCCGAGAAAGCTGCGCATGTTGTCGCGCGCCTCGGCGATAATACGCACCAATTCACGCGAAGCCGGATTGTCACGCCCCTGGTTGTCGGGGATGCCGGCCAATTCGGTATTCACCTCGACCACCGATTTCAGCGTCAACGCGCCGCCCGCGTTCTCGAAAAAAATACGCGGACCCTGGTACGGGCAGGTGTCAACGTGGCAGAAACGGTCGCGAATCTGCTCCTGCAATGCGGCATCAAACATGAATAAAATCGCTTTGTAGATTGTGCATGAACATCGAATGCTAGCACCTGTGAACGGAAAAAGTAACGGCCGAATTTGCGCTCGAAGCGGGCATCAAATTACAAATATACATAAAATTATCTTATCTATTTTCGTTAATTAAAATCGATTTACATATATTTACATTAGTAATTATTATTCATTGAGTTCTATTCTTCCACGAGCCCGATGATGACCGATATCGAAAAAATCCGCTGGCAACTTCGCGGCTGGGTGATTTTCATCCTGTCCGCGCTTTTTTTCATCGTATCGAGCATTCGCGCCGGCGATCCAGCGAGCCTGGCGGGCGGAATCCTGTTTTTACTGGCCTGCTTCGTGTTTATCCTGCCGCTGCTGGCGATGCCGCGTGACGAGCCTAGTAACTCATCGCCGCGGCGTAGATATTTTCGATATCCACGCGATTGGTTTCGCGCGGCGCGTTCGCGATTGCGCGCACCTGCCGCGCCGATGACTCCGCCAGCGCCGGGACATCATCGGCAACAAAGCCAACCGCTGCGAGACCGTTGGGAACTTCGGTTTTACGCATCAACTCGATGATGCGTTTGGCCAGCGCCTCGCCGGAATCCCCGGCGCCCGCGCCGCGCAAGTCCGCCTGCAGGAATCCTGCCGCTTCGAAGTGACGCTCCGGCGCGGCTTCGGCGGTATAGCGGAATATTGCCGGGGCCGACAGGATGACACTGATACCGTGCGGGATAAAAGGCGAGTCGACCGGATACCCGTCGGTGGTGACGTCATGCATCAGGTGGGTCACCCCGTAAGACAAGGCATGACCGAGATGCGTGCCCGAGTTGCCGAACGCCATGCCGGCCAGTGACGCGCCCCACATCAGCTGGTCGCGCGCCTCGTGATCGTCCGCGTCACTGACACCACGATGCAGGTACTCGCCGACGATCTGCAGCGCCCTGCGCGCGGACAGGTCGCTCCACGGATTCGCGCCCTGAATCAGCGGGCGCTTGCGCGGATCGGGTTGTCGCTCCCAGCGCGTATAAGCCTTCGCGGTATAGCATTCCAGCGCGTGGCACAGCAGGTCGAAACCGGTCGAGGCAACGACCTTCGCCGGCAACGAGTCGCAACAGGCCGGATCGACCAGCGCTTCCTGCGCCAACAGTGCCGGGTTGGCGAGTACGAACTTGGTCTGCAATTGGTTAATGCGCAACACCGATATCGAGGTGCATTCGGAACCGGTGCCGGAGGTGGTCGGACAGGCCAGGTGCGGCAACAGGGTGCGCGGAATCTCCTTGCCGGCGCCGAGCGGGGGCGCGAAGTAATCGAGAAATTCCGCCGGCGGGTAGAGTCCATAGAGCATCGAAGCCTTGGCCGTATCCATGACCGAGCCGCCGCCGACCGAGACCACGCCGTCGAAATTACCCGCGGCAATGAAACTCGCGCCACGCTCGACGCTGGCATCGTCGGCCTCGATCGTGACCTCGTCGAATACCGCGACGTCGATCGCGGCGGCCTGCAGCGATTCGAGCACCGTCGCCACGTACGGACCGTCGCGTAGAAAAGGATCGGTGAACAGGCCGACGCGGGTCATGCCCAGCGCGGCCGCACGCTCCCCGGCCTCGCGCAGACAGTTGCGGCCGAAGCTGTATTTCGGAATGGCTATGGTAAAGGTATCCGCCCCGCCGGCGCAGGGATCGAAATATTGGCAGCCCATCGCGTGGAAATCCTGGTGTGTTCGACCCGGTTATCTTACTCCGGCGCTACCGCCGTGCAAGCCTGGATCGGGTGGGGCCGCCCGGCGAAGCGTCGCCCCCGACTCAACTCGTCGGCACCGCCTTCAGTCGAAGCGGATTGACCTGCACCAGGTTCCGGATCCCGGCGGCTGACTGGGGTCGACCGTGGAAGTTACCCTGCACCATGTCGCAACTTAACTCCCTGAGCATCGCATCCTGCTCCGCGTTTTCGACGCCCTCGGCAACGGTCGCGAGACCGAGCCCGTTGGCCATGGTCAAAATCGCCTCCACCAGTCGAAGGTCACTCTCGTTGTGCGCGATTTCGTGGATGAACGAGCGATCGATCTTCAACGTCGTGACCGGGAATTCGCGCAGGTAACTGAGCGCCGAGTAGCCGGTTCCGAAGTCGTCGACGGCCAGGCGCACGCCCATTTCGCGGAAATCGGCGAGCACCTGCTTGATCCGGCTATCATCGTCCATCAACAGCGACTCGGTGATCTCGAGCACGAGTCGATTCGCCGGAAAGCCGGTTTCATAGAGAACGGACTGTAGCTGCTCCCGGTCGAAGCCTCCCTTGAACTGGCGAATGGATATATTGACCGCAAGGTAAAAATTCTCGTCCACATCCTGGTCGAGCCAGCCCCGCGCGTCGACACAGGCCCGACGCAAAACCCACTGGCCAATTTCCTCGATCAGACCGGTTTCTTCGGCGACATTGATAAAATCGACGGGCAGGACCAGCCCCTTTTCCGGGTGCTCCCAGCGAAGCAGCGCCTCGACTCCCATCATCGAGGTCGACTGGGTGGCGTATATCGGCTGGTAATGGATCTGCAGCTCGTCCCGCGCCAGCGCGCTGCGCATTTCCTTGTCGAGCTTGAGGAACTGGCTTGCGCGCTCGGTCATCTGCGAAGTGAAGTAGCAAAACGTGTTGCGCCCCTGCTCCTTCGCCTCGTACATCGCCATGTCCGCATTCTTCAGCAGCGTATGGGCTTCGTCGCCATCCTGCGGACAGACCGTGATACCGATGCTGGCACTCGAGTAAACCTCGTGGCCGTCGAGAATAAACGGGTCGGCGAGGCGCGCGAGGATACTCTTGGCGACAATCGATGCATGAATCTCGTTAATCATGTCGGTCAGCAGCACGGTAAACTCGTCGCCACCCAGACGCGCCACCACGTCGGTTTCCCGTACCGCCTGCCCGATGCGTTTCGCCACCTGCCGAATCAACTCGTCGCCAAAATCGTGCCCCAGCGTGTCGTTAATCGTTTTGAATCGATCGAGATCGATAAACAGCAACGCGATATGGCTCGGCTTGCGATGACTGCGTGTTATCGCTTCGGTCAGGTGTTCGATAAAATTCGAGCGGTTGGGCAAATGGGTCAACGCGTCGTAGTTCGCGCGATAGCGAATTTTTTCTTCGCTCTCCTTGAGCGCCACGACGATGCGCTGCAGGCGAAAGCCGAGGATGACGAGACCCACCGTCATCAGCGTCAGCACGACCAGCGTCACGATCATGATGGTGCGAAAATCCTCGATGCGTCGAGCCTGCTCGCCGAGCGCAATCTTCGCCGTTTCACCGGCCTCGAGCAATAGCACTTCCACCTCTTCATGCGCCTGTTTGGCGCGCTGCTCGGCCAGTTTCAGGGTATGCGCCGAGGTCGGCCCGAAGTTATGGATGCCCTTCGTCATCCAGGTCTTGATATCGTAGATCGCGGGATTCAGCTTGGCATGAATCGCCGATACGCCGAGGACGTCGTTAAAGCGATAATTTTCGCGGACATTTTCGAGATGTTGCTCCATCTCGTATGCCTGGTTTACCACCATGCTGAAGCCGCCGGGCGTTTTATTGGCCCGCGCAAAACCGATGTTGTGCACCAGCATGCCCATGTTGTTAACCAGCACGTGCAGTTCGCGCTCCTGCTTGGACAACGTAATCGGCAGGGCTTCCTCGATTTCGGAAAGGGTTCTCTGCACGTAAAAGATTACGCTGAAGATTGTCACGAGCAAAAGTGCGACCAGCGCTACCGAAATGAACGGGCGCAGCAACAGGTTACGGCTCAGAATCTGCAGAATCCGCGAGACCCTTTCACTCGGCCGGCCGTCCGCGTGGCTCATTGTTCCACCGCCATGCCGATCTCCTGGTAGAAGCGCCGCGCGCCGGGATGCAGCGGTACCGCAATTCCCTGCAGCGCCGTCTCGAGCCGGATTGCCCTGCCCCTGGGATGACCGGTATCCAGCAGTTTGCGCGACGATTCGTTCCACAACGACTCGGTAATCGCATACACCAGCGCCTCGTCGATATTCGACGAAACCAGCCATTGTGCGCCGACGTTAATCGTGTCGATGCTCGGGATGCCGGGGTAAGTCCCCGCGGGTATCGGATCACGCGAAAAAAAGCGATAGCGCGAGACCAGTCGATCTGCCTCGGGACCGTCGATCGGCAGCAGTTCGACCGCGCCGTCCTCGGCCAGTTCGGTCACCGCGCTGGCCGGGTATCCGGCGACAAAAAAGAATGCGTCTAGCTGGTTCTTGCGAATCCGCCGAATGGCGACATCGGGCTTGACGTACTCGGCATCGATGTCGCGGGTAGAAACTCCGTACTCGGCCAGCACCAGTTCTGCATCGATCAAGGTACCCGATCCGGGTTCGTCGAGCGAAACGCGTTTGCCGACGAGGTCCTCGACCCGTGTAATTCCCGCGCCCTTGCGCACGACGATGTGGATGCTTTCGGGATACAGGTTGGCAATGCTGCGCAAATCGCGAATCGGTTGCTTGCCGGCGAATTTGCCAGTGCCGGTATAGGCCCAGTAGGCGACGTCAGATTGCACGAATCCGGATTCGAGCCTGCCGCGCTGGATATCCTGCACGTTAGCGACCGAGCCGTTGGCGGATTGCGCGATCACCAGCAGGCCGGGCGGTCCGCAACTGCCTCCCTGCTCGCAGGGGCGCGCACCGGGCGGGTTGCTGATCGCGAGCGCAATGATACCCCCGATCGGATAATAGGTGCCGGAGACACCCCCGGTGCCGATGCGAAAATAGCGCAGTTCTTCGGCCTGGCCCGAGGATAACGGACTGCCGATCGCCAGGATCAAACCCAATGTAGCGAGGAATACGCGCATGCTACCCCATCGGTTAAATGCGATTTTTAATGGTTCAAATACGCTGTTTCCCTGCTTACGATCGCTGTCCTTTGATGAACGGGGAGCCGACTGCCAGCCGGGCTGCCTTCGCCTGATGAAGGATTTCGCTCCGCTGGTTGAACGTTTTGGTCGTAATTGATTTGTTGTATTCGCGTGACCAGCGCGTCTTTCTCGGTTGTGTCGGTTTCCTGTTCTGATCCGTTCGCGTTATTTGTTACCCCATATCTTGGCGGGATCGATCCAGGACCTGCTCGGCTGAACGCTGAAGTTCAATCTATTTCCGGTCGCAGTCTTGCCCGCTAAGTACTTATTTATTTTAGCCGTAAAAACGCCAAAAACCCGTTAAATAGGTTCGATTTAGTTGGATTAATTTGTGGAAATATTGGATTGACAGCGCCAAAATCCCGATTTAGCGGTTTTTTTCGCCTGAAAAAGACCGTTAAATCGACAAAAATCGTTTTTTCAGTGGGTTTTCACGAGATGCTGATCGAGGACGCCGGCCTCGTCCACCGATCGGCCGGGTCTCATGACGCTCAGCGTCCTAGCGGCGCGTCGCGGTGAATCGATCGCCCCAGATTTCAGTCAGGCGCTGGTCACGACCGCAACCCCAGCGGTAGGTCTTGTAGCGAATCGGACTCTTCTTGTAAAAATCCTGGTGGTAGGATTCCGCACCCTGGATCGGGAAAAAACGAGCCCGCTCGAGTATCGGCGTCACCACCGTTTTCCCGGGGAACATTTCGATCACCTTTTGTTTCGATGCTTCCGCGAGTGCGCGCTCTTCGTCGTTGGCGACGAAGATCGCGGCGAGGTATTCGTGTCCCTTGTCGCAAAACTGTCCGCGATCGTCGAACGGATCATGGTTGACCCAGAAATGATCGAGGATGCCCTGGTAATCGATCAGCATTGGGTCGTAGGTAATTTCCACGGCCTCGTAGTGACCGGTGTGAGCACCGCGATAGGTCGGGTTCGGGTGGGTGCCCCCGGTAAAGCCGGAGACCACGTCGGTAACGCCCTCGAGTTTCTCGAAATCAGCCTCCATGCACCAGAAACAGCCACCGGCCAGCACCGCGGTGGCGGCAAAAACCGGTTGCAATCCGGCTGTCATCAGGAACATGACCGATGTCAGTAAAAGCTTTTTCATTCGAATTTCCCTCGCTGAGTACAGTCTAGGACCAATCGCCGGCCGCAGAGTTCAGCCGGGCGGTGCACGGGGGTTTCTGTCTCGTCCGTGTCGCCGACGATACCGATACCGGCCGCGTGAGCCAGGTTCGGGGACACGGGGCTCGCTGGCGGCGACACCAAACGCTACCCGAACGGTCGGAATGGAGTACTATGTGCAGACGGGTTTGTTCCCGTCCGAGGCACCCGGGCAACCAACCCGGCAACAACCCTGACCCGGTGTCGAAGCTAGCCGGTAAAGTTAACTGCACCTTTGTATGGTAGATATCACGAGACGCGGAAAAATCTGGAACGGGCGATTCCGATGCATGGAAAGCCCTTGCGAGGTTTCGATCGAATGCCAGGGGCAGGCCGCAGCCGAAGCGCTGGCCAGCCTGGCCCAGGCAGAGGGAATGCGCATCGAGCGGAAATTCAGTCGCCATCGAGACGACAACATTGTCTACCGGATTAACCACAGCCGTGACGGCCTCGAAGTCGACGAAGAAACCGCGCACCTGATCGACTTTGTCAATAAAAGCTATTACCTCAGCGACGGCCGGTTTGACATTACCTCCGGTATCCTCCGTCGCGCCTGGCATTTCGGCAAAGGCGCGCGCGTCCCGCAACAATCCGAACTGGACCCGTTACTACAGCATATTGGCTGGCATCGCGTTCGCTGGAACCGGCCGCAGCTTGGCCTGCCCGAAGGTATGGAAATCGACTTCGATGGCATCGCCAGGGAATACGCGGTGGATTCGGCGCTGACGCGCCTGGTCGAACAGACCGACGTGCCGGTCATGGTCAAGTTCGGCAGCGCCTGTCGTGCCAGCGGACCGATGGAGAACGGTTCATCCTGGATGACCGGTATCGAGGATCCACATCGAAAAGGCGACGCGACGGCCGTGATTCATCTCAATCAGGGAGCACTCGCGACCAGCGGCGATATCCACGAGTGTCTCGAGCAGGACGGCAAGCGCTATGGCAATATCCTGAATCCCCGCACCGGCTGGCCCAACCCCGATGCACCGCTGTCGGTCACGGTGGCTTCGGCCACCTGCAGGGAAGCCGTCATCCTGTCGACGCTCGCGATGCTGCAGGGCGCCGATGCGGAAAACTTTCTCGAAAACCAGGGAGTCAAGCACTGGTGTTTTCGCTGATCGCCGGCTGCCTCGATCGAAAATCAAACGTCCCGGCCCGGCCCGATTGCAGACGCGCTGTAGACGAATTGGCCGTGGAGACGCGGTATTGAATCGACCCCGGCACAAGATTAGAATCGGATCGCGTGCGGGCCCCTTACCGAAAGTAAACGTGAAGCCGATCCATCATTTCTGGCTGATCGCCTCGATCGCCCTGTTATGCGCCTGCTCGGGCATAGCGGAAAAACCGCAACTCATCGTGGACGATGTCGCGCCCGAAATTTTGCAGCGGCTGCCGTCGAACATCGACGGCTTCCTTTATCGGGGCGCGCGCAACTACCCCGCTTCCCTGGGTTACTCGCTGCGCTACCGCCACGGCGAGATTCCGGATGTAGATGCGGAGGTACTGGTCTCCCCGGTACCCCAGGAAGCCGTGGCTTACTCCCACATCGAGCGGGTAGACTTGATGTCGATGCGGGCTTTGCGAGAAATCCAGACCGCCAGAGCAA
>JBFGQE010000044.1:0-14133 GCA_041564355.1 Gammaproteobacteria bacterium
CGCGCGACCGCGAGAATTTCCTTCTGCGCTTCCTCGACTTCGCTAAGCCTGACCGGGCCCTTGGCTTCCATGTCCTCGACCAGCATGTCGGCCGCGCGCGACGACATGTTCTTGAGAAACTTCTGCCGCATCTCTTCATCCACGCCTTTCAGCGCCAGCGCAAGCAGGTCGGTGGATATTTCTCGCATCATGGTCTGGATACCGCGATCGTCAACCGTGCGCAGGTTGTCGAAGACAAACATCATGTCGTCGATTCTCAGCGCGAGCTCTTCGTTTTCACTGCGAACCTGTTCCATCAGCTTGTTTTCGATCGCGCTGTCGAGGAAATTCAGAATATCGGCCGCGGTCTTTTCGCCGCCGACACGCGACGATTTGAGATTGTCGTTATCGCTGAAATAGCGCTCCATGATCGTGTCGAGCTCCTTGATCGCGGCCGGCTGCACGCCCTCGAGCGTCGCGATGCGCATCAAAATACCGGCGCGCATTTCCTCGGGTAAAAATTCGAGCACCTGCGCCGCACAGTCGGCTTCGAGATAGGACAACACGATCGCGATGATCTGCGGATGTTCTAAACGAATGATTTCGGCAATCGATTTGGGTTCCATCCATTTCAGCGATTCCAGTCCATTGCTGCCGCTACCGATCAGGATCCGGTCGATGACGTTGCCGGCCTTGTCGCCGAGCGCCTTTTGCAGCATGCCGCGAATATAGGCATCGTTGTGAATGCCGAACGCGGTCTGCGTCTCGACCAGGTCGAAGAAATTATCGATGACCTGCTCTACCATGGGGCGCGATACGTCGTTCATCGTCGCCATGGTCGTGCCCACGCGTTGAACCTCTTTCGGCCCCATGTGCTTGAGTATCGTCGCGGCGACGTCCTCGCCCAGGGTCAACAGCAGGATACCGGCCTTTTCCGCACCGCCGATCGTCGGCGCGGTCGAATCATTGCCATCGTCGGCCATTATTCCTCACCCGCCCACTGTTTCATCACGTTGGCGACCCGCGCCGGGTCATCCATCACCATCGAGCGCGCCATGTCTACCTTTTGTTCGTAGGTTGCGTCCTTGCGCTTGAGCATCGATGCGGCCTGGGCGGGGTCCTCGCCGAGGTTGGGGATTCCGTAGTGCTGTCCGCTCATCGCGTAACCGGGCCTGCCGGGCTGCATCGGCGTCGGCGTCGCCACGGTTTGCGCGTCGGCGCCATCGCCCGTTTCCGGGTCGCTCCCCTTGAAAGACAGCGAGCGCAGCAGCGGGCGGCCAAAAATGAAATAAATCAGGATGACGCCGAGTGCGCCGAGCACCTGCTTGATCAGGTTTACGATCCAGGCCTCGTTGAGCAGGCTTTGCCAGGCCGGCACCGGCTCGACCACGGGTGCCTCGATGGTGAGAAACGAAGCATTGACGACGCTGACCGAATCGCCGCGATTGGCATCGAAGCCGATCACTTCCTTGACCAGGTTGTTGAAGCGGGCAATTTCCTCGTCGCTGTACGGCTCGCGGGTAACCGCACCGTCTTCGCCGACGATTTGCTTGTCGTCGATGATCACCGCTACCGACAGGCGCTGGATACTGCCTACCGGGTTGCTGGTGTGACTGATGATGCGATCGACCTCGAAGTTGCGGGTCGCGGACCGATTCTGCTGCGCCGGCAGCGTCCCGAGGGTCTTGTCCACGATCTCGCCATCCGCGGCGGCGTCGGCGACTTCGGCCGCCGGCGGCGGCTGGTTGCTGAGCGCACCCGGTATTCCCAGGCCCTGGGCAAGATTGCGGCTTGCCTCTTCGCTAATCTGTTCGCTGCGCACCACGCTTCGTTCCGGATCGAACGCCTCGCGGGTCGATTCGACCGCGGAAAAATCGAGTTGCGCCGCGACCTGCGCATTGACCTTGCCGTCGCCGACGATCGGTTGCAGCAGGTTGATGATGCGATCGACGAACTTGTCCTCGAGCTTGCGCGTGTAGTCGAACTGGCGCGAGGTTTTCGCCATACCGGTATCGTCATCCTGGGTCAACAACCGCCCGAACTGATCGACCACCTTGACCGAGGAAGCTTCCAGCAGCGGGATGCTCGACGCGATCAGCTGCACGATAGCGTCTACCTGGCCGTCGCCGAGCTTGCGACCGGGGTGAAGGTTGACCACGACCGACGCAGTCGGCCGGGTACGATTGCGAATAAAGATCGATTGCTCCGGGATGGCCAGGTGAACTCGCGCGGAATTGACCGGGCGCAGGGATTCCACCGAGCGCGCCAGTTCGACCTCGAGGGCATGCTGGTAGCGCGCGTTCTCGATGAACTGGCTGGTGCCGATACTCTGGTCTTCCTCGAGCATGCCGATTCCGCGTCCGCCGCTGTCCGCCAATCCCTGCGATGCAAGCAACATGCGCGCCTCGGCCAGCCTGCCCTGGTCGACCAGTAACGCGCCGCTATTGGCATCGATCCGGTAATCGATATCGCGCAGCGTCAGCTGGTCGGCGACCTGCGCCGCGTCCTTGCCGGCAAGGTTTTTATGCAGCACGGTAAAATTCGGCTCGGCGGTCCACAGCACGACCACGGTACCGATCGCAACCGCCGCGGCGAGCCCGATCAGCTTGCCGAAATGACGCACCGCGCGGGACTGCGCAACCACGTCTATCGGGTTCATCGGACGCGGCGCCACGGCGACCATGCCCTGACCCTCGGCAGCCGCCATCTGGGGGCTCATGCTTGCGTCAGCCATGCCTTACACCGACATGTTCATGACGTCCTGGTAGGCCGTCAGTAACTTGTTGCGCACCTGGGTCAGGGCTTCGAAAGAGACTCGAGATTTCTGTGCCGCAATCATGACCCGGGCCAGATCGACGTTTTCGCCGAGTTCGAATGCCGTGCGCAGCGACGAGGCTTCCATCTGCGTCGCGTTGACCTGGTCGATCGCCTGCTGCATCAGTTCGCCAAACGAATTGTTTTGCTGCAGTTTCGGCTCTACTTTCACGTCCTGGCCGCGGGCCAGCGATTCGAGCGCCTGCATCTGGCTGAGTAAATGATTCTGTGTCGAATTAATCATGCTTGTTCTACCGGTCGAATTATTGACGTAATCGATCCCGTTTTGCTGGATCTGGCATAAAACGCTGTTTTTTTGACATGTCGCAGACCTCGAGCCCGGTTTTCGAACCTTTCCTGGCTAGTCAGCAACATTCGCGCCAACTTTCGGCCTGACGCAAGCGGGCGGTTGGATTTCGCCATCAGATCGATCTCCCGACCATCGCCTAATCCGGCACCGCTGCACCGGCTTCGCGCAGTCTGGCCAGCTTGTAGCGCAACGTCCGCGGGCTGATGCCGAGCTTTTCCGCGGTTTTCTTGCGACTTCCCTTGAACCGGCGCAGCGTTTCCAGGATGACCTCGGTTTCGCGACCGCGCAGATCGGTATGCAACAGGCCATCGTCGTCGAGGAAAGGATCGGCGCCGACCTCGGCGACCCGCTGTTCCAGCATGATGTCCTGTGGCTGAATTTCGCGTCCCTGCTTGAGAATCAGCGCGCGCTGAATGACGTTGTCGAGTTCCCGCACGTTGCCGGGCCAGTCGTGCTCGCAAAGGGCTTCGCAGGCGGCCGCGGAGATCAGGATCGATTCCCCGGCGGCGCGGCTGTACTGCGCCAGAATACGTTGCGCGATCGGGACGATGTCGTCGGGCCGCTGGCGCAGCGCCGCGATCGAGATCGGAAACACGTTGAGCCGGTAAAACAGGTCTTCGCGAAAACGCCCGGCGCGGACCGCTTCGCGCAGATCGCGATTAGTCGTCGCGATCAGGCGCACATCTAGCTCGATCATGCGGCTGCCGCCAAGACGCTCGACTTCCTTCTCCTGAATCACGCGCAGGATCTTGGCCTGCAACCCGAGATCCATCTCGGTGATTTCGTCGAGCAGCAGGGTGCCCCCCTGGGCCTGCTCGAATTTTCCCATCGTCGACTTGTGCGCACCGGTAAAGGCGCCCTTTTCATAGCCGAAAAGCACCGCTTCGAGCATGTTTTCCGGAATCGCCGCGCAGTTGATCGCGACGAATTCCCCCGCCGCACGCGATGAGTGCTGGTGGATGAAGCGGGAGTAAACCTCCTTGCCCACGCCGCTTTCGCCGGTCAACAGTACCGACGTATCGGTGCAGGCGACGCGCTGCGCGAGGCGCAGTGTTTCCTGGCTCATCGGGTCGACCGCGATTAAATCCTCATCGATCGATACCTGGCTTCGAATCTGCTTTTTCACCGTGCTGACCAGGTTTGCGACCTCGAAGGGCTTGACCAGGTAGTCGACCGCTCCCGCCTGGATCGCGTCCACCGCCTGCGGAATCGATCCGTAAGCAGTCATCAAGATCACCGGTACGTCGAGCTGCTTTTGCCGAATCGACGACAGCAGTTCGTAGCCGTTGACCGGACTCATCTGCACGTCGGACAGTACCAGGGAAGCCGAATGGCTGGCCAGAAACTGCTCCGCGGCGCGTCCGTTCTCGACCTCGTGAAAGCTGATCTGGTTAAGCTCCAGCGTATCGCAAATCGCTTCACGCAGTTCCGCGTCGTCTTCTACTACGAGTACATCAACCATTTTTTAACTCCGGTTTTATTTATTCGGGATACTGATCTGGGTTTTCAGCGCGTTGCGGCAGGGCAGGAATATACGGAAACGGCAGCCCTTGCCCGGCCTCGAGTAAACGGCGATGCGCCCCTGGTGCGATTCGATAACGGACTTGACCACGGCCAGGCCCAAGCCGGTACCGTCGGTCTTGGTGCTGAAAAAGGGGTCAAATAGGTGAAGACGGGTCGAGCGATCCATGCCGCAGCCGTTGTCGCGCAGCGAAATCGAAAGCAATCCCCGGCGCGTGGTCGCGATGCGAATATCGATCAACGGGCACTGCGCGCAAGCCTGGAGCGCGTTGACACAGAGATTCGCCAGCGCGCCCAGAAGCGCGTCCTTGTTGCCCTGCAATTCCGCCATGCAATCGGCTCCCTGCACCTGCAATCTGGCGTCGCGCTGCTGCAGTTGCGGGTGCAGCTGATCGCGCAACTCCTCGACCAGCTCCGCGATCGAGAAACGCGTCGTTACGAATTGCCCGCCGTGGGCAAACACGAGCATATCGTTGATCAGTTTTTCGATATGTCGATTGCGCGCCAGGGCCTTGCTGCAAAATGCCTGCGCGGTTGCCGCATCCGGCGCGCCATCAGCGCATTGCGACAGGTAAAGCATCGATGACGCCAGCGGCGTCCTGATCTGGTGCGCGAGGCTCGCCATCATCTTGCCCATCGTGACCAGGTGCAGATTTTGTTGCGCGGCGCGCTGCAGTTCGCGGGTCTGCGTCACCTCGCTGAGCAACAGCACCTGCCCGGGAGCGTAGCCGAGCGGTCTGGTCGATATGCTGAACTGGCGATTGTCCGGGGTTTTCAGTTCGCCCTGGTCGAGCTCAGGCAAAAAGACGCGCTGCACGACGTCACGCCAGGTTTCCCCGAGGCTTCCCGCACCGAGAATCTGGCGCGCACTCGCGTTGGTTGCGCTGATTTTTCCATGACGATCGAGCACGATGATGCCACCCGGGATCGCATCGAGCAGGTCTGTTAGCGGAGCGCCGCCCGGACCTGTATCCGTATCGAAGGCATCGACCCGGCGATTGATCTCGCTGACGCTTGCATCGAGACTGGCCGACAGGCGATTGAACTGTTCGAAGGCGAGACGCAGGTCGGTCAGCGACGCGGTCGCTTCATGTTGCTTCTGGTTTTCCACACCCGAATAGGTGCACAAGCCAAACCAATTGCAATAAGTCTATAAATTTCAGACAGTTACGAGGAGCAGCAAAACGGGAATGCCGGAAAAATGACGCTAATCGGTGCGTTCGATCTCGTATTTGCGCATTTTTTCGACGAGCGTCGTGCGCCGCATGTTGAGCATGGTCGCGGCTCGCGCGACCACGTTATTGGTCTTCGACAGCGCCTGCTCGATCAATGAAATTTCAATATCGGTCAGGTATTTTTTCATGTCGATACCGTCGCTGGGTAACTGGCTGAGGTCGGGCCGCGCCACGGTGATGATCGAACCATCATCGTACTCATCGCCATCGCTGATGTCGACGATATCTCCGCTTTGGTACTTTTCCGGCAGATCCTTGGAGTCGACGACGCCGTGCGGAAACAGGATCGCGAGCCGTTCGATCAGGTTAGCCAACTCGCGTACGTTACCCGGCCACTGGTATTGTTGCAGCATTGCGATGGCTTTCTTGCTGAGACGCACGGAGCCGCGGTTCTCGCGCTCGATGCGCGCGATCATCTCGTGAATCAGTAGCGGAATATCCGAAGCGCGCTCGCACAGCGGCGGCACCTCGATCGGAAACACGTTGAGCCGGTAAAACAGATCTTCGCGGAATTTGCCCTCTTCAATCAGCTCTTCGAGCCCGCGATGCGTTGCGGCAATGACGCGCACGTCGGTCTTGATCGACTTGTTGCTGCCGACTTTTTCATAGCAACGCTCCTGCAGCACGCGGAGCAGTTTTACCTGCATCGGCAGCGGCATGTCGCCGATTTCGTCGAGAAACAGTACCCCTCCCTCGGCCAGTTCGAAACGACCCTGGCGGGCGCTGATCGCGCCGGTAAACGCGCCCTTTTCGTGTCCGAAAAGTTCGCTTTCGAGCAGATCCGCGGGAATTGCACCGCAATTTATCGGGACGAAGGGCTTCTTGCTGCGCGAGGACTGGGCGTGAATATTTCGCGCGATGACTTCCTTGCCGGTCCCGGAGTCGCCCAGAATCAGGACCGAGGCATTGGTGTCGGATACCTGGTCGATCATCAGGTTGATTCGCTCGATCGCGGTGCTGTTGCCGATCAGCGGCTGACATTCCCGGTTCTGCATGCGACGCTCGCGCTTGTTGTGCTTGCGCGCCTGGTCGAGCACCTGGGAAAGGGAGTAATAGTCGGACTGAAAGCAAAGCCCGGATATGTAGGGTAATTGCACGACGATCTCGAGCGCGCTGAGTTCGGACTTATCCGCCATCAACACGACCGGATACTGGCACTTGTCTTCTTTGTTTCGTTGCAAAAAGAAATCGGTGACTTCGTCGGTACCGATACTGAAGATCGCAAGGTAGTTGTACAATTCGCGCCGGGGAATCTCAGCCAATTGATCGGGTGAGATCAGTTTTGCTTCTACCTTGATAAAGCCCAGGACCGCGAGAAAAGAGTGTCCTCGGGTGTAGTTCGAATCGACCACCAGCACTTCATTGCTTTCTTGGCTACCTCTATGTTCCGTCATTTCCATTCACCCTGAAGACTCGATTTCCCCCGCAGCCATAATTTTGACGGCTACCGATTTAGTAAAAAGTCTAGTCGAACCTGCCGGAAATTCGACGGTCTTATGTGACTTTTTTACATTAATTTTTTAAATCGAAAAAAGGGGTCAGTCTCAACTTCGGGAACCGTGATTGGTATAGGCTTGCGTGGCTTTAGAGGCTTTCCTGAGCTGCGCCTGCTGTTGCATTACAGACTCTTTTAATAGGGACAGTCTATCTACAACCTGCTGGTTTAGGTTTTGTAGATGGCGGGCCCGGATTAAATCGATTTGTTCGATAGAGGCGCTAAACGCCTGTTTAATCAGAGGTTGTCGCAAGGCATCGATTTGGTCGATTCGATTGAATTCTCCCTGCTCGAGCAGCGTGAGAATCTCGTCGGTCAGCTCGATCGCCTGTAAAAGCGCTTGCTGATGGGGTCTGATCGCGGCTTCCGGGCTCATTCGCCGAGCTTCTCCGATTGGTTCGGTATCTGTATCCAGGCCGATCTGATTTCGAGCAATAAATGGCTGACCTCATTGAGCTTGGCTATATCGTCGCCGATATTGGCCTCGCTCAAGACGACGATCATGTACTGGTAAAGATTTGACAGGTTATCCGACAGGTCTCCCGGCTGAGCGTGATCGAGACATCCCTCGAGACCTCCGATAATCGAAATTGCCTTGCCGATGAACTCGCCTTTTTGCTGCACGTTGTCGTGTTCCATCGCACCCCGAGCCTGGGCAATGCACTCGATTGCGCCGTTCATCAGCCGCAGAATGAGTTCGTGCGGGTCGGCATAAGTGATTGAACTCTTATCCGCGGACTGGTACTGGTTGACGGCTTTGAATGCGAGGTTGGTCATTTTTTATTTCTCCATGGTTCTGCTCGGGTTATCGTCAGTCAGCCCGATTTCTTAAGCGAAGGCGGATCTAGTTATCGCCATTTATCGAATTGGGCTTGGGCAGGTTCGCCAGCTGCTGGGTCAGGAAGCTGCTGGTCTGGTTAAACTGGGCGATCAGCGCGTCGAGCGCCGAAAACTGGCGGATCAGGCGGGCCTCGAGGCTCTCGATTCGATTATCCAGTTTAATCCTGTCATCGGCGATATCGTCGATACTCTCGTTAAGCCCCTCCTCGCGGGACGAGATGAGGCCGTCGGATTGAAGGAAACTGTCCAGCAAGGTATCGAGCTTGCCCGCGATACCACGCGTCAGGGATACGGTTCCCCGATTACCCGGTCCGCCCGAGACGATCTCGACCGCCAGCCCTTCGCTGTCGCCCGACTGGCTGGTGAGGATATTTCCCGCCGCCGTCGCAGGCTGACCGTTGATGGTGCCGATGAAGTCGGTGCCATCAACGCCATTGCCAATTGACAAACCAAAACGATTGTCGATCTGCGGATCTATAGCGGTTATCTCCACCGAAGATCCGACACCGCTGCTATTTGACGTGATCACGAAGCGATCGCTGGCAACATCGTAGCTTACTGTAACCGACACGCCATTCGCGACCAGCGCGCTGGCCGCATTGATCTGCGTTTCTATCTCCGCCGCCAATGCGTTCTCGTCAGGATAATTCCCGTTGCTCAGGGTAATGCTGCCGGTGGAAAATCCATCGACGATCAGGGTCATATTGTTGCTGTTGTTCTGCACGTTCAGGCTGGTTACCGGTCCCGTCCCGGTCAGCACACCCTGGGTCAGCAGGGATACG
The DNA here is from genome assembly GCA_041564355.1 of Gammaproteobacteria bacterium. Lineage (GTDB taxonomy): Bacteria > Pseudomonadota > Gammaproteobacteria. The sequence goes on from JBFGQE010000044.1 coordinate 8,977, forward strand.
ACATTGATCGCGTATTCGCCGGGCAGCGTCGCCGCCGATGCCGACAGGTAACGGATGCCCGGGTCGGTGGTGCTTCCCTGCTGGCTGAACAGCGCTTCGACTTCGTCCGGATAGTTCTTCAGCGCGTCCTCCAGCTTGCTGCTGTCCACGTCCAGCGTTCCGCTGGAGTTGGTGGTAATGCCGATATCGACCAGCGACCTGATATTGCCGTTTAAACCCGTGATACTGCCGAAAAGAATGCTGCGAATCCGGCTGCCGATACTGCGCACGGTAAAATCGCCGGTGAGGGCGCTGGCGGTGCCGGTATCGGGATCGTAGGCGGTTAGCGCATCGATATTGTCGTTCAGTTCGTTGTAGGCTTCGACGAAGCCGTTGATGGCAGCGGTGACTTCACTGCGGTTTTCCTTGACGTCGATATTGACAATCGTGCCGAGTTCCGCTTTCAACAGGTCGAGCGTGACCCCGTTAATCGCACCGGTTACATTGTTGGTTTCGCGAGTGATATCGAGCCCGTTGATCGACAGCGCCGCATCCTGGGCGGCCACGGTCTGGGCCAGGCTGCCCTGCGCCGAGGCGTTAAAGGCCAGCTGCGACAGGCCCGCGTTGTCGTTATCGTTACCGTCGCCATCACCGCTTACCGTGATTTCCATGCTGTTCGCGGCACCGGTGCTCTTCGAGGTCAGCACCATGCGGTAGCCGCTGCCATCGTTGACGATCGAGGCCTGCACGTCGTAATCATTATCGTTGATGTAATCGCGCAGGCCCGACAGGGTGGTATTGTTGTTCGCGGTGCTTACGACGATGGTCTGTGGCGTTTTCGCCGGGTCCGGGGTAAACGAGTAAGGGCCCGTCGTGGTCGTGCCAAACTGGATCGTCAGGGTACCGTCGCCGATAGTGTCATCCACGCTGGCAAATGCCGTTGCCGCGTTGCTTGCCAGCGAATGCGCCTTGGCCAGCGCCGTCACTTCCACCGCGTAACTGCCCGTATCGGCAAAATTTTCCACCGACGCGTCGAAAATCGAAGAGTCGGACAACGTAATCGACTTCGCATCGAACACGGTGGACGACTGCAGGCCGCTGAGGCTGGACTGAAACTGCGACAAGGAACTGCGTAGCAGTCCGTAGGCCGACAGTTCCGCGGTATATTTTTGCTCTTTCGCTGCCAGCCGGCTTGCGGTCGGAGCTCGCTCGGCTTCGAGCAGTCCCGAAACGAGGGCACTTAGATCCAGACCGGACCCGACACCGAGTGAACTGATTACTGCCATGCTCTCTTTCCCGTTTCCTTGTTTAACTCGCTCGCGGCCGGGGCAAGTTACCCTGCCGTATATTGGAAACGAGAAGGGGGCAGAAAAACCGCACCCCTTCTCAAATACCTGTTACCGCTTAACCAGCAAGAAACAGACCAGTTTTATCAGGTGCTATCCGAAAATAGCAATCCCTGGGCTATTTCACCCTGGCTAGCCGTATCTGCCTGGTAGTCGCGAAGATGCGTTACGATCGCCAGCACCTCTTCGGAGGGAATTTGCCGGATCAGTTCCCCGCTTTCCGAGTCGACGACCCGAATCACGGTACGGCCGCTGTCTTCATCCACGTTGAACGATAAATCACGCTGAACGCTTTGCACGATCCGATTGATCTGACTCACCGCTCTGCTGATTTCGGCCGCGTTGGAAACCTGAACCGGCAATTGCTTGCCTCCCGATGGCAATCCCGCGCCTCGGTCGGCCGGTAATCTGGCTGACTCAGGCTTCGCGACCTGTACCGAGGCTCTCGCAGCGGTCAATGCTCTGCTTGACGCTATGCTTGATATCCCGTTAGCCATGTTAATTTCTCCGCTTGACGAGTAGGCTGGCATAGCTCCCTATGCCAGCCACTCATCTACCCGTTACTGAAGTAAGGCCAGAACGTTCTGCGGTTGAGCATTCGCCTGCGACAGTATCGCGATACCCGCCTGCTGCAGGATCTGGGCACGAGTCAACTCGGCAGTTTCCGCCGCGAAATCCGCATCACGGATTCGTGACCGTGCTGCCGACTGGTTCTCGGAGGTCACGCTCAGGTTCGAAATCGTGGATTCGAAGCGGGACTGAACCGCACCCAGTTCGGCGCGCAGACCGCTGACTTTTTGCAGGGCAAAATCAAGCGTCAGCAGGGCGTCGTTTGCGGTCATGCTGGTCAGAACATCGACGTTGTTCAGTATATTTCGTGCGTTAGTTACTGAAGCCTCGTCAATCCCGAAATCCGCAGCATCTGCACCGCCGATGATGATGGTGTCATCCGGATCTCCTGTAGTTCCGACATCAGCAGAAAGCACAACACCTGCCTGGTAGGTGGCATTAACCGCGGCACCTCCAAGTACAGCCGTAGAAACGATTGTCATATCAGCAGCATTTGCACTTGACAAGGTGATATCCGTGCCATCGTTCGTCGCAGTAACACCCGTCTGCCCGCTCACGTCATTTATCTTGGTGGTGAGGGAATCAATCGTATCTGTCGCCGTTACAAAATCGATGCTGACGCCATTAACGGTAAAAGTTTCATCGGCACCCGCAGTAAAAGTAAAAGCTTGCGTCAATGAAGATGATTTTTGCGCCTGCACGCCCGAATCATTGGCAACAGAATTGATTGCAGTGATCAGGTCATCGATATCACCACTGGCCACCACGGCAGTCGTATCGACGGCTGAACCATTGATGGTCAGGTCAGGACCACCGGCGGTAAGAGTTGTCGAATCGACCGCGGTACCGGTTGCGGTATCGGCGCCCAGCTTGGATCCACGCGAATCGACTCCGGTTACCGAAATCGTCTGGCCCTGGTTGGCGCCCACCTGGAAAGTCAGGGTAGACAGCGAACCGTCCAGGATGTTCTGTCCGTTGAACTGGGTAGCGCTCGCGATACGGTTGACTTCCGCGATCAGTTGGCCCACCTCGTTGTTCAGCGCCTGGCGGTCCGAAGCCGAGTTGGTGTCGTTGATCGACTGTACCGCCAGCTCGCGAATACGCTGCAGCGCGTCGCCTGCCGTGCTCAGCGCACCTTCCGCGGTTTGCGCGAACGAGACGCCGTCGTTAGCGTTCCGAATCGCCTGGTTTAAACCGCGAATCTGGGTAGTGAAGCGTTCCGAAATCGCGAGACCCGCAGCATCATCTTTGGCACTGTTGATGCGCAGACCGGACGACAAACGCTGTAGCGAAGTAGCCAGGCTACTCTGTGAACCGTTCAGGTTCCGCTGCGCCGTTAAAGACGCAATGTTTGTGTTAATAATCTGAGGCATTGTTCTCTCCTAAATACACGCTTCAACAAGCGCTGAATTTAATGTACGCATAACCCGGTCAAGCTTGGCTGGACTATCCGCTCAGGAGCTTTAGCGGCGGAGAGGAAAAAAACTTTAGCGAAATATCCGACTATTTCAGGAAGTTGAACAGCGAGGAACTGGCCAGGCGCGCAAACACGGCCTGCGCGGCGTCTAGCGTGGTCTGCTCCAGCGTGAGCTGGCTGATCGCCTCGGCGAGGTCGGTATCGCGCAGACTACTGACCGCGGAGCGAGTGGCGATAATCTGCGCATCGTGGTCCTCGAACTGGCTGTCGAGCGCATTGAGCCGGCCCCCGATTATCGTGCGCGCCTCGAGCGAGCGCTCGAATGCGCTGTCCAGATCGGCCAGCGACTGGCCGATATTGGCAGCGCGAATCGCGTCGGAAGGTCCCGTTTTCAGCGTTTCCGACAGGCTCGCGACGATCGAGAAAACGTCGTCGAACTGGCCGGCGCTGACGGTGAAAACGTCGCCGGCGGCGGGACTACCGGTTATCGACGTGCGAATACCCTGGAAGTCGATGTCCTGGCTATCGGTATAGCTTGCAGCGGTCACGATATTGGCCCCCAAGCCGACATCGAACACGTCGTAAACTCCGGGCGCGGTAAAGCGGATCTCGTAATCTCCCGGCACGTACAGCGTGTTATCCACGACGCTGGCCGGCGCGATCACGCCGCTGCCGGCGTTCGCCGCGGCGGGAATTTCGCGCAACGCGGTCGATGACGGAACCTGCATGAAGATGCTGCGTCCGGGGATGTCTACTTCGATCTGCCGGTTCTCGCTGATCTGTATCGAGCGGACACCGGCGTCGCCATTGAACAGCACATGGTCACGCGAGCCGGTGGTGGTCTGGGTAAACGGAATGATGGCGCTCTGGTATCCGGCAAACAGATAATCGCCATTGGCGTCGATCGTATTGCCCAGCGACACGAGTTCGTTGAGACGTTCGTCGATCTCGGCCGCGATCGCGCCGCGCGCAACCGCGTCCAGCGGCGCATTGTTCGCCTGCACCGCGAGTTCGCGGATCCTGATCAACAGATTATCGTAGGTTGCCAGCACCGAGTCCTGCTGCTGCAGGCGCTCCGCCGCGAGGTTGATATTGGACTGAAATTGCAGGTTCAACGACAGGCTTTGCTCGAGTTCGAGCACTTTGGACGCCGCGGCCGGGTCGTCCGAGGGCCTGTTCAACCGCACTCCGGTCGATATCTGCTCCTGCAGCCGGGCCAGCTTCACCTGCTGCTGCTGGAACGCCTCGATTCCCTGCGTGAAAATCTGTCTGGTTGAAATCCGCATGCTTACCTTACGCTATCGAGCAATGTATCGAACAGGGTTTGTGCGGTGCTGATCAGGCGGGCGGTTGCCTCGTAAGCCTGCTGAAAACGCACCAGGTCAGCTGCTTCTTCGTCCAGGTTGACCGAAACCTTAGATGATTTTCGATCTACCGCCTGGAATAACAGCGATTGCTGCGCGTCCCGTTCAAGGTTCGCCGCCAGCGTTTGCGAACCGACAAAACCGACCAGCGTTCCATAGTCTTCCTGGTAGCTCACCACGCCGCCGTCGAAAACGCCCGCGGTCTGCAGCGCGGCCAGGTTCAGCGCATTGCGGTTGTCGCCACTGCCGCCAACGTTCGATTCAACGGTCATCTCGTCGCCGGCCTGCGGCACGCCGTTCAGGCTCACCTGCCAGCCATTGGCGTCGATCACCATGTTATTGCTATAGGGTATCGCCGCACCGGCCGCGTAAGGCACGCCACCCACCACGACGTTGACATTGGCGCGCAGCGTCGTCGGCGGATTATCGAATGTAAAGGTGGCCGTGTTGAGCAGGTTGGGGTCGGTCACGTCGGTGACGA
>JBFGQE010000045.1:0-14088 GCA_041564355.1 Gammaproteobacteria bacterium
GAAAGCGTGGCCTCGATGCGCGAGCATTCCTGTAACGGATTTTCATTTTCACGACAGACCTCGATCGATTCACGCAACGCGAGCTGCTCCATCAGGAATTCGGTATCGGAGGTGGTTGCTGATTCGTCGGGCAGATCGGCGCCGTTTACCTCAAGCAGGTAGCGCGACCGCTTGACCGGGTCACGCAAGGTTTCGTAGGCCTGGTTGATATGCGCCGCCATCTGCACCGAGACCCGCCGATCGCGTTCACTCGCATTGACGTAACGATCGGGATGAAAACGCGCCTGCAATTGTTGCTGCGCCGCATGCAGTCCCGCCCGATCGAGATCGAATTCGGGCGGCAAACCAAAAAGCTCGAAGTAATTCTGGCTAAAATCGGGGGACAGCATTCGGTTGGGGCGGCTTCTAGACGGTAAAACTCTCGCCACAGCCACAGGCATCCTTGGCGTTGGGGTTCTTGAACTGGAATCCTTCGTTCAAACCGACCTTGGCGAAATCCACCTCTGTACCGTCGAGAAATACGAGGCTTTTCCTGTCGATGACGACCTTGACGCCCTTGCTCTCGAATATTTCGTCGTCTTCGTTCAGTTCGTCGGCAAATTCCATGACGTAGGCGAGCCCCGAACAACCGGTCGTCTTGACGCCGAGGCGCAAACCAATCCCTTTGCCACGATTGGCAATGAAATGCTGCACTCGTTCTGCCGCTACGTCGCTTAGATGAATTGCCATCTCAGTCTCTCTACTCTACACCGCAGCCTGCCGCATCACCGCAGGCAATTTTCCGATCAGCTCTGCGACCTTCGCCAGTAACTGGTTGACGTCCTGCAGACTGTTGTCAGGACCAAAACTGACGCGCACCGCGTTCAGTGCGAGGTTGTCCTCGACGCCCATTGCCTTGAGCACATGACTCGGACTGGTTACCTCGCTGTGACAGGCCGACCCGCTGGACAATGCGAACCCGGCCCGATCGAGCTCCATCAACAGGGTTTCCCCGTGATAATAGGGTAACGCGAAATAAGTCGTATTGGGCAACCTGGGAGCATCGCGTCCGAACACCACGCTACCCGGTAAATCGGCCAGTCGCGCCTCGAACAAGTCTCTCAACTGTTGTAAGTGGTGCCTGCGCTGCTCCATTTCAAGTAGTGCAAGCTGCGCCGCCTTGCCGAGTCCGGCGATTAACGCGACGCTCTCGGTTCCGGCCCGACGTTTGGTTTCCTGCTCGCCGCCGGAAATCAGGCTTTGCCTCGGCTTGCGCCTGGTCACGAGTGCACCGATTCCCTGGGGTCCACGTAGTTTGTGCGCGGAGAAGCTCAGCGCATCGATGTCGAGTCGGGAAAAGTCGAGCGGCAGCTTGCCCACCGCCTGGGTCGCATCGCTGTGCACCAGGCAACGCTCCCGATCGACCATCGCGGCAAGTTCCTCGACAGGTTGAATGACACCCGTTTCGTTGTTGGCCCAGATAATCGATAACAGCTTGGCATCGGCACGGCCTAACTCGTCGCGCGCTGCCTCGAGGTCGATCCGGCCATCGGGATTCACCGCGAGCAGGCTGACCGCCTGTCCTTCCGCCTCTAATTGCTTCAACGGTTCGAGTACGCTGGGATGCTCGATCACGCTGCTGACCAGCGGCCGCGGATCATTGCGGTCGATACAACCCTTGAGCAACAGGTTATTCGCCTCGGTTCCACCCGAGGTAAAAATGACGTCGTCGCTGGAACAACCGAGCAGTTGCGCCACGTCGGCACGTGCCGACTCGATCGCCGAACGCGCCATGCGCCCGAAGCGGTGCAGGCTCGACGGGTTAGCCGGTGGATTGCGCAGAAAGGGCAGAATGGCGTCGGCCACTTCCGGATGCATCGGCGAGGTTGCATTATGATCGAGATAAATGGACATGCCGCTACAGGATATTTTGCGGTTGCTGGCGTAAATCGTGCGCCCGGGAGAGCGCTTTGACTTCGTCGTTCTCCATCATGTCGGCCAGTGAAATCGTGGTCAGGTAGCGCTCGATTTCGGCGCTGAGTTCTTCCCACAGCTGCTCGGTCAAGCAGGGTTCGTAATCGGACGAATCGGTGTCCACGACCGGACCGCCAACCTGCAATGCGTCGTCCACCGCGTTGATCACGTCGGCGATACAAACCCGGTCCGGCGTGGTGCCGAGACTGTATCCACCGCCCGGTCCGCGCGTGCTGACAACCAGATTGTTGCGTCTCATCTTGGCGAACAGCTGCTCCAGGTAGGACAGCGAAATGCCCTGACGCTCCGATATATCGGCAAGCGAAACCGGGCCCTGGTCGGCGTGCATGACCAGGTCGAGCAGTGAGGTCACTGCGTAGCGGCTTTTTGTGGACAATCGCATCGTGAAAAGACTGGCGTAAGACCACGCCAGTATACAATCCTGACTAAAATGGTCAACTATTATCCCAGGGCAAATCGACGTTCTCCCGGGCACTTTTTCCGGGCTTGCTTTTAAACGTCATTTTATCGTCGCGCGCGTGGATAAAAAACCACGCTGTAGTTTAATGATCGGTAGCCCGAGGCAAGCGTCAGCGGCAAGTTTTTTGCACCGCGCTGAGCATGCCGCGCAGAATGTTGACCTCGTTGCGCGTCAATTCACTGCGCAGGTAGAGTCGCCGTAAACGCTGCATGACCATCCCGGGCTGTTCCGGGTCGACGAATCCGGTGTCCAGCAATACCTGCTGCAGGTGCAGGAAGTAACCCTCGACATCGGCGCTGGATGCCGCCCTGTCCTGCGGATCGGGCGGATTCCTGGGCGGCTCGGCGTTGCGGTAGCGCCGATAGATCTCGTAACAGACGACCTGCACGGCCGCGGCCAGATTCAGCGAACCGAATTCGGGATTGGTTGGAATCGTGACCATCGCGTTACACAGCTGCAGTTCTTCGTTCGTCAGGCCCGAGTGCTCGCGGCCGAAAACCAGCGCTATCCTGTCCTCATCGCCAAGCTTGAGAATCGAGTCGGCATTCGTTGCCGGATCGGTCTCGGGCCAGGGCAAGGAGCGTCGCCGTGCGCTGGTTGCGATGACCCGATGGCAATCGGCAATGGCCTCCTCGAGGTTTGCGTGCGTCTGGCGTTGTTCGAGAATCGCGTTGGCGCCGGATGCGCGGGCATAGGCGATTTCACCGATCGAGCATTGCGGATCGACCAGCGCGAGCCGATGACAACACATCGTGTTCATCGCCCGCGCCGCAGCGCCGACGTTGCCGGGATGGGTCGTGCCGACCAGTACGATCTTGATATTTTCCAGTTTCATGGTCCAACCTCGCGCGGTCGCTAATTTCTGGTCTATTTCGGGACGGTTTGCTAGACTGCGCGCCGTCCCCGATGCTACGAAATCCCACCCATGCAACCCATGCTGAACATTGCGCTTCGAGCGGCCCGTCACGCCGGGGATTTTATTGTTCGCAAGATCAACAAGCTACCGGAGTTGCGCGTCGAAGTAAAAGCGCAGAACGACTACGTTAGCGAGGTCGACCGTGAAGCCGAGGCGCTTATCATCGAGGATTTACTCAAGGCTTACCCCGGTCATGGTATTCTCGCCGAAGAGTCCGGCGCGATAGAAGGCGACGGCGAATTCCGCTGGATAATCGATCCGCTGGACGGCACCACCAACTATCTGCATGGCTTACCGCACTACGCGGTATCGATCGCCTGCGAGCATCGCGGACGCCTCGCGCATGGCGTCATCTACGATCCGTACCGACAGGAGCTGTTCGCCGCGAGCCGTGGTGACGGTGCCACCCTGAACAACCGGCGGATACGCGTCAGTAATCCGAAAAAACTCGATGCGACGCTGCTCGCCACCGGGTTTCCGTTTCGCAATCCCGCGCAACTGGATGAATTCCTGCGTGTCTTCAGCGCTTTTTTTACCTCGGCCAGCGATATTCGACGCGCCGGCTCGGCCGCGCTGGACCTGGCTTACGTCGCGGCCGGTCGGCTAGACGGTTACTGGGAATCGGGGTTGCAGTCCTGGGATCTTGCCGCCGGGGCTTTGCTGGTTCGCGAAGCCGGGGGGCTCGTAACCGATTACAACGGCAATGAGCACTTCCTCGACAATGGCCAGGTCGTCGCGGCGAACCCGAAACTGATCACCGAAATGCTGAGAAGCATTCAGGGCAACCTGAAAATACAGGTTTAGTCCCTACCCGTCACTCCGCCCGGAAAAAACGCGAGTGATGCTGGACGAGCCGGCGCCGCCAGTCGCGCGCCGTACACGGGGTCGGCGCGTTCGGGGCAGCGGTTGTATCAGCGGTAGTTGCGTAACTGGCCCACGAGCACGCCGTGAATGCTGACCCGCTCGGCCGCGTAGATCATCGGCTCCATATCCGGATTTTCCGGGATCAACGCGACCTGGCTTTCGCTCTTGCGCTTGAAGCGCTTCAGGGTCGCCTCGGCCTTGTCGATCATCGCGACGACGATGTCACCGTCATTCGCCACCGGTTGCTTTTTGATGATCACGTAATCCTCGTCGAGAATCCCGGCATCGATCATCGAGTCGCCGGTAACGCGCAACGCGAACAGTTCGGGTCCCATGAACATTTCCGCCAGGTTCAGTTCCTGCTGGTCTTCGATCGCCTCGATCGGCATCCCGGCCGCAATCTTGCCGGCCAGCGGAATCGTCGGCGGCGCCACCAGCGGCAAATCGACCAGGCTCATGCCGCGCGAATTATTCTTCACCCGGTCGATGTAACCCTTGTCTTCGAGTGACTGCACGTAACGATGAATCGTGCCCTGCGACGTCACGCCGATGGCAACGCCAATTTCCTTGAATTTGGGCGCGTAGCCGTGCTGGGCGATGTAGTTGCGGATGAACTGGAGCGTTTTTTGTTCCTGCGAAGTCAGCATTTTGCAAATCTATTCTCGTTTTCTTCTCACCGAGTTTAGAGAAAAAAACGAGAACATGCAAGCTCCCGTAAACGCCAGAATTTCGGCCAGGAAAGGCCCCGCAGACGCGGGGCCGTAGTGTTTTAGCGATTCTCTCGATTGTCGATCAGGTTGTCGACCACGCCGGGATCGGCCAGCGTGGAGGTGTCACCCAGGTTATCCAGCTCGTTGGCGGCGACCTTGCGCAGAATCCGGCGCATGATCTTGCCCGAACGAGTCTTCGGCAGCCCGGGCGCCCACTGGATGATGTTGACCTTGGCGATCGGCCCAATTTCGGAGCGCACGAGCTTGACCAGCTCGGTCTTGAGTTCATCGCTGCCTTCCTCGCCGGCCATCAGCGTGACGTAGGCGTAGATCCCCTGCCCGGTCAGTTCGTGCGGGTAGCCGACCACCGCGGCCTCGGCAACCTTTTCGTGCAATACCAGAGCGGACTCGATCTCGGCGGTGCCGAGGCGGTGTCCGGACACGTTGAGCACGTCGTCGACTCGACCGGTAATCCAGTAGTATCCATCCTCGTCGCGGCGCGCCCCGTCGCCGGTGAAGTAATAGCCCTTGAACATCGCGAAGTAGGTTTCGTAAAAACGCTTGTGATCGCCGTAGACCGTGCGCATCATCGACGGCCAGGGCGCACGCATTGCGAGGTTGCCCGCGGCCGGGTTGCCGTCGATTTCCTTGCCCTCGTCGTCGAGCAGCACCGGTTGCGCGCCGAAGAACGGCAGGGTCGCCGAACCCGGCTTGGTCGCGATCGCGCCGGGAAGCGGCGTCAGCATGTGCGCACCGGTCTCGGTCTGCCACCAGGTGTCGACAATCGGGCAACGACCGTCGCCGACGACGTTGTAATACCACAGCCAGGCTTCCGGGTTGATCGGCTCGCCGACCGTGCCGAGCAGTCGCAGGGACTTGCGCTGTGTCTTTTTCACCGGTTCGTCGCCGGCACCCATCAGCGAGCGAATCGCGGTCGGCGCGGTGTAGAAAATCGACACGTTGTGCTTGTCGCATACTTGCCAGAAGCGCGAGATGTCCGGGTAGGTCGGAATCCCCTCGAACATCAGCGTGGTAGCGCCGTTGCACAGGGGACCGTAAACGATATAGGTATGCCCGGTGACCCAGCCGACGTCGGCGGTACACCAGTAAACTTCGCCGTCCTTGTAATCGAACACCAGCTTGTGCGTCATTGCCGCCTGCAGCAGATAACCGCCGGTCGTATGCAATACACCCTTGGGTTTGCCGGTTGAGCCGGAGGTATAGAGAATGAACAGCGGATCCTCGGCACTCATCATCTCGGGTTCGCAATCGGCCGACGCATCCGCCATGGCCTCGTGGTACCAGACGTCGCGACCGTCGGTCCAGTCGACCGGCTCGCCGCCGCGCTGCACGACGATCACGCTTTTCACGCCGGGACATTCGCTGACCGCCTTGTCGGCGTTTGCCTTGAGGGGAACGCGCTTGCCGCCGCGTACCGACTGGTCGGCGGTGATCACGACCTGGCAATCCGAATCATTGATCCGGTCGGCGAGCGCGTCGGGCGAGAAACCGCCGAACACGATCGAGTGCATCGCGCCGATCCGGGTGCAGGCGAGCATGGCGACCGCCGCTTCCGGGATCATCGGCATGTAGATCGACACGCGATCGCCGCGCTTGACGCCCTGGTCTTTCAGCACGTTGGAGAACTTGCACACTTCCTCATGCAGTTCCCGGTAAGTAATCTTGCGATCGCGCTCCGGGTTGTCGCCCTCCCAGATGATCGCAACCTGGTCGCCGCGCGTCTCGAGATGTCGGTCCAGGCAGTTGTACGAAACATTGATTTCGCCGCCCTCGAACCACTTGATGTGCAGGTCGTTTTCGTCGAAGCTCCAGTCGCTGACCGAGTTCCACGGCTTGAACCAGGACAGGTATTTTTCCGCCTGTTCCGACCAGAATCCCTCGGGATCGTCGACGGACTGTTGATACATTTCTGCGTATTCCGCGGCGGTAATATTCGCCTGGGCGGCAAAATCTTCCGGTACCGGATAGGTTTTGATTTCTGACATGGCGCTTCCTCGGTTGTTCGCTTGGATTTTGGTTCTGCCGATATGCTTACACAATCGGCTGCGGGCGACAAGACGCGCTCCGCGCACGCTGAGACCAGATCGGGGATAACTGATCTGAATCGGCCCCTGGCGCAAACCGATTGACCTGAACGTCACGATAGGTAACACTCGGCGAGATAAAAAAGGTAACCAGAGGTAACATCGTGCCGTTTTATTCGTCCGACCTGCGGCCGACGGAAATCACGATCGTGGTGCTGTTGATCGCGCTGCTGGTGTTGCTGCCACCGATCCTGGGCCTGTGGCTTTCGCCCGACTCGGCCTGGTTCGTGCCCTACCTCGTCTGGCTTGTCATCATCGGGCTGGCTTACTGGCTGCAACGATTGTTACGCAAGCATGCAGTTTGAACTCTGGCAACTGTTTGTCGTCGGGGTTCTCTACCTCGGCCTGCTGTTTCTGATCGCGACCGCGACCGATCGTAACTGGATCCCGAAAAAACTGGCCGGCCACCCATTGGTCTACACGCTGTCGATCGGTGTTTACGCGACCTCGTGGAGTTTTTACGGCAGCGTCGGATTTGCGCAGAAAGAAGGCTTTAACTTCCTCACGATTTATCTCGGCACGACCCTGGCCTTTCTCGCCGCGCCGATTTTGTTGCGCCCGATCCTGAAACTGACCGAAACTTATCGCCTCGCCTCGCTCGCGGACCTGTTCGCGTTTCGCTATCACAGCCAGCTCGCCGGCGTGCTCGTCACGTTGCTGGTGCTGGCCGGCACCCTGCCCTATATCTCGCTGCAAATCCAGGCGGTCACCAATACCTTGCAGATCATGACCAACGAAACCGAGCAGCAACTGATCGCGCTGATGTTCTGCATCACGGTCGGCCTGTTTTCGATCCTGTTCGGAACCCGGCATATTTCGTTACGCGAAAAGCATCGCGGACTGGTGGTCGCTATCGCCTTCGAGTCGCTGGTCAAGCTGGTCACGCTGATGTGCGTCGGCCTGTTCGCGGTGTTCGGTATTTTCGGCGGCTTCGGCGGGCTCAACCGCTTCCTCGCCGAAAACCCCGAAGCCAACGTGGCGCTTTTCGAACCGGTGCAAAACGGCCCGTGGGCAACGCTGATGCTGCTCTCCTTCGCCGCGGCGTTTTTGTTGCCCCGGCAGTTTCACATGATTTTCGTGGAGAATATCAAAGCTTCAAACCTGAGCACGGCAAGCTGGGCCTTCCCGCTGTTTCTGTTATTGCTGAACCTGTCGATTCCTCCGATCCTGTGGGCCGGGCAATCGCTGCAGCTTTCGATCCCGGCGGATTTCTTCGTGCTCGGAATTACCCTCGAAAGCGGCGGATCGATACTGCCCATCCTGACTTTCATGGGCGGGCTGTCGGCGGCAAGCGCGATGATCATCGTTACCACGCTTGCGCTGGCGTCGATGTGCATGAACCATTTCGTGCTGCCGGCCAGTTTTCCGCCGAAGCTGTCCCAGCATACCAACATGTACGAGTGGCTGCTGTGGGGGCGCCGTCTCGTGATCATGTCGATCGTCGGGATCGGTTATTCCTTTTACCTTGTCCAGGAACATAATCCCGGTCTGGCCGGTCTCGGCCTGATTTCTTTCGTTGCGGTCGCGCAGTGCCTGCCGGGCGTGGTCGGCCTGCTGTACTGGCCCCGGGCCAACAAAACGGGATTCATCGCGGGGCTTTGCGTCGGCGCGACCATCTGGGCCCTGACCCTGTTCGTACCTCTGTTCGAGCGTGCCGGCGTTATCGAAACCCTGTTTCACACGATCCCGGCGTTAACCATGAGCACCACCGACGCCGCGCTCTGGTCTTTGTTGCTGAACAGCCTGACCTATATCGTCGTCTCGCTGGTGACCAACCAGTCAATCGAAGAGCATGAGGTAGCCGAAGCCTGCGCCCGCGAAAGCTTTCTGATTCCGCGCGGCGCCGTCATGGTCTCGTCGATTGACGACTTCGAGCAACAATTGAGCCAGATTATCGGGCCGGACATCGCGCACAACGAGGTCGATCGGGCGATCGCGGATCTCGGGCTCGTACCCGGCGAGATCGGCCAGGTTGATCTCGTCCGGCTGCGCGCGCAGATCGACCGCAACCTGTCGGCGCTGGTGGGCCCGGTGCTGTCGCGCATGATCGTCAACGAGCACCTGCGGCTTGACCGAGCCACGCAAAGCGCGCTGGCCGATACGATACAGTTCGTCGAACACAGCCAGGAAAAATCGCGCACCGAGTTGCGCGGCGTCTCCAGCGAACTCGACGCGTTGCGCCGGTTTCACTTCCAGGTGCTGCGCGAACTGCCGCTGGGCGTGGTGTCGATCGACAACCGGGGCGGCATCGTCAGCTGGAACAAGCAGCTCGAGCGGCTGACCGGGATCGACGAGCGGGACGCGATCGGTCGTGGCATCGACCAGCTGGAGGCGCCCTGGGACGAGCTGTTCGATCGCTTCATCGCCAGCGAGCAATTCATGTTCAGCAAGCTCAAGCTGTCGGTTAATAATCAACTGCGCGTGTTCAACCTGTTCAAGGCAGAGCTCAGCGAGGATACGGAGAACCTCGGCGGCATCGCAATCCTGATCGAAGACCACAGCGAGCGCTACTCGCTGGAACAAAAGCTCGCGCACAGCGAGCGCCTGGCCTCGATCGGGCAGCTCGCCACCGGCGTCGCCCACGAGATTGGCAACCCGGTAACCGGGATCGCCTGCCTGGCGCAGGATTTGCGCGCCGAACTCGAGGACCGGACGACGGCCGGGGAAGGCCTGAACCAGATCCTGACCCAGACCGAGCGCATCTCGCGGATCGTCAGTTCGCTGTCGAATTTCAGTCACGCCGGCGCGCCCGACGAGGAACCAGCGGAAAACCTCGACGTGCACCAGGTCGTCGAGGAAGCCATCGGCCTGGTTTCATTGAGCGATTCCGGCAAGCAAATGCAGTTTAGCAATCGCTGTGCGCCAGGATTGATGGTAGCGGGCTTCCCGCAAAAGCTGATCCAGGTGTTCGTCAACCTGTTGAGCAACGCAATCGATGCCTCGCGGCCGGGACAGACGATTACGGTGACGTCGGGAGTTCGTGGTAAACAGGTTTCGATCTGGGTAGAGGACCAGGGACAGGGTATCGCCGAAGAACATCTGCCGCGCATCTTCGAACCGTTTTTTACCACCAAGATGGTCGGAGAAGGCACCGGTCTGGGGCTGTCGCTGACCTATAACATTATCCAGGAGCACGGCGGCTCGATCTCGGCGAGCAACCTTTCCGGCGGCGGCTGTCGGTTCGAGGTGGTGCTGCCCGGCAGCAGCGAATCCCTGGTCGCGCAGGCATGAGCAATATTCTCGTCGTCGAAGATGAACCCATCATCCAGGAGAGCCTGGTGCGCCTGCTGCAGCGGCAGGGGCACAGCGTGACCGGCGTCGCCTCGGTCGCCGAGGCCGAAGAGAATTCGATCAATATGTACGATCTGATCAGTTCCGACCTGCGCCTGCCGGGCAAACCGGGCACCGAACTGATCACGCGCGCGGCGCCAACCCCGGTATTGATCATGACCAGTTACTCGACGGTGCAATCGGCGGTCGAAGCGATGAAACAGGGCGCGGTCGATTACATTGCAAAACCTTTCAACCATGACGAAATGCTGCTCACGGTAAAGCGAATTCTGGACAAGTCGAGCGTCGAAAAGCTCAACACGGTTTTGCAAAAGGATATCGCGCGACACTACCCGGTCGATGGCATGGTCGCGCAATGCGAATCGATGCTGGAGGTCCTCGCGCGCATCCGCCGCGTCGCCGACGCGGACACGACGGTATTGATTCTCGGCGAGACCGGCACCGGCAAGGAACTGGTTGCCCGGGCGATTCACGCGCAAAGCGCGCGACGCAGGCAGGCCCTGGTCACGGTCAACTGCGCGGCTTTTGCGCCCAATCAAATCGAATCGGTGCTGTTTGGCCATGAAAGAGGTGCGTTCACCGGCGCGCTGGAGATGAAACAGGGCCTGATCGAAAGCGCCAACGGCGCGACCCTGTTTCTCGACGAAGTCGGTGAATTACCGCTGGACGCACAGGCCCGCCTGTTACAAGTGCTGCAGGATCACGAGATCAGGCGTGTCGGTTCGAACAAGGTTATCAAGCTCGATGTGCGTATCCTCGCCGCGACGCAGAAGAACCTGAAACAGATGGTCGACGACGGACGCTTTCGTGAAGACCTGTATTTCCGTTTGAACGTTTTCGAAATTGCGCTGCCGCCGTTGCGCGAGCGCGGCGACGATATCCGACTACTGGCCGACACGATCGTGACCCGCATGGCGCAACGCACGCACCGGCCCGGGATGCATTTCGACGAGTCCGCCTACGCGCAACTCGAGGCTTACCTCTGGCCGGGGAACGTACGCGAACTCGAAAACATCATCGAACGTGCGGTGATACTGGCCGACGGCGACCAGATCGGGGCCGACGACCTGGCGCTGAACAACCCGATGACCGATAACCAGCTGCCGCTTTACGAACTCGAAAACCGCCTGTCGCTGGACGAGTACTTCGTCAGTTTTGTGAAAAAGTATCAGCCGCAATACAACGAGACCGAGCTGGCCCGAATGCTCGGCATCAGCCGAAAAAACCTGTGGGAAAAAAGGCAGCGCCTGGATATCCCGTCACGCAAATCTTGAGCGTTCAGGGATAATACGATGGATACTCCGGTCAAAGGCCTGTCGACACGCATCGCTTCCACGATTCTGAACGGATTCAATCGACACTTTTCGATATTCAGCAAAATCACCAAGGGCGCCAAGGAACGATTCGAGAGCGCCGACTGGCAGGCGGAACGCGAAGCCTCGCGCGAGCGCATCAAGTTCTACGATATCCGGGTCAACGATGCGATCCGCGATCTGCAACAAATGTTCGATCTCGAACCCTTCGACAGTCAGCTCTGGTTCGAGGTCAAGCGCGAGTACGTGCAGTTGCTCGGCGATCATCTGCAACCCGAACTGGCCGAGACTTTTTACAACTCGGTGTTTTGCGCACTATTCCATCGCGACTACTTCGGTAACGATTACATTTTCGTACGCAGCGCCGTGTCGACCGAGTTCATCGATTCGGAAAAGCCGTCTTACCATGTTGACTACCCGGCCAAGCGCGGCTTTCGCGCGTCGATCAAGCAGGTGCTGCTCGACGCGGGATTTAATCTGCCTTTCGAAAACATCGATCGCGACGTGCGCAACGTCATGAAGGCGCTGATCAAGCAGACCTTTCCGCGTCCTCGTCGCGCTCACCTGAATTTCCAGTTCCAGGTCATCAGCGCGCTGTTTTATCGCAACAAGGCGGCCTATATCGTCGGCCGCGCGATCAACTCGAACAAGGAGGTACCGTTCGCGATTCCGATTCTGCACAGCGGTAACAAATCCATCTACTGCGATGCGATCATCATCGGCCGCTCGGGTCTGACCCGGCTGTTCGAGTTTTCCTATGTTTATTTCATGGTCGACCATCCGGTACCGTCGTCGATCGTCGGTTTCCTGCGGCGCCTGATGCCGATGCGCAGCAAGGAATCCTTTTATTCCGCAATCGGTTTCCACAAGCAGGGCAAGACGGTTTTTTACCGGGATTTTCTGCATCATCTGAAGCACTCGGAAGACGAGCTGGTGTTTGCGCCCGGGATCAAGGGCATGGTCATGGCCGTATTTACGCTGCCGTCCTACCCTTACGTGTTCAAGGTCATCCGCGACCGCTTCCCGCCACCGAAAAAGACCACGCGCCAGGAGGTACTCGCGACCTACCGCCTGGTCAAGATGCACGACCGGGTCGGGCGCATGTCCGACATACTCGAGTACTCGCATGTCGCGCTGCCGCGGGCGCGCTTTGCCGAGGACCTGCTCGCCGAGCTCTACGAAACCTGTGAAAACAGCATTTCCGAGGAAGGCGACCAGGTCGTGATCAAGCACCTCTATATCGAGCGTCGCATGACCCCGCTGAATATCGCGGTCACGCAGGCCGACGACCAGTACCTCGAGCGCCTGATGAAGGGCTACGGCGAAGCCATCAAGGAGCTGGCCGGGGCCAATATTTTCCCGGGGGACCTGTTGATGAAAAACTTCGGCGTCACCGGCCAGGGCCAGGGACGAATCGTGTTTTATGACTACGACGAAATCTGCTACCTGACCGAGTGCAATTTCCGCAAGATCCCGGAGCCGATGTACCCGGAGGACGAGATGGCCGCCGAACCCTGGTACAGCATAGCCGCCAACGATATTTTTCCGGAGCAGTTCGTCACCTTTTTATTCGCCGACAACCGCGTGCGCCAGGCCTTCCTGAAATATCACCGCGACCTGCTGGACGCCGATTTCTGGATCCAGAAGCAGGTCAATATCAATGCCGGCATCTACGAAGACGTGTTCCCCTACCCACAGAAGATCCGCTTCAAGCGCTAATCGGGGTTGCACCCCACGGCCCGGGCACATGGGCACGATTCCAGTGTCCACAAACGGCTGCGGTTTCTGACGCTCGATAAGGGACCTCGAAATATGCGTGATGGTGATGGTCAAGCGATGCCAAGAGCGCGCTGAATGATGGTTCCGCAAATATCCGCAAGTTGGTAGCAAAGGTGATACACCGCTTCCTCACCGGACAGGCCCTGTTGTCTCCCATCGAGAATCACTGCCTCCAGTACCCGGCGAAAATCATTAATCATCTCTGGCGTCGGTTTAACCTTCAGGTACTGCCACATGGCAAGCTGATCCCGCAGTGCAGCGTTTATCGCTTGCCTACATTGAGTGTCCGTCAGGTAGCCGACACCGGCAAACTTGACGCTTGCAGCAGGAACGTGCCCATTGCAGACACTTCAATAACAGTAACGAGTTGAAGTCTCACACTTTGCGCAAAGATTTACATGTAAACGACCACGACAACACCATGCTGAAATTGATGGCCGTCAAATTGGAAATTCAAACTCGAAATAAAATAACCTTAGGTGAATAAAATAACTAATTTTGCATGTGCCCAAAATTTATAAATGAAGTTTGTCCCGCGTAAAAAGCTCGTCCGACTAATTGTTTCATTTTGTGCAATTGTCATTAGCGGATGCACAGTTATTTCTAGTGAGGGAATTCAATCAGTTTCGAGCGCGCCAAATAACCAAGGAATTGTTTTCAGCTACTTCAAGGGAAA
>JBFGQE010000046.1:0-14018 GCA_041564355.1 Gammaproteobacteria bacterium
CAGAATTCGCTTAATAAAAATCACTACCAGGCCCCTGCATGACCACTGACTCCAAGCTTGGCAAGATCGGCTGGCGCGAATGGGTTGCGCTTCCGGATCTGAACCTGCCCGCGATCAAGGCCAAGGTCGATACCGGCGCGCGCACCTCGGCGCTGCACGCGTTTTTTATCGAGCCCTATACCGCGGATGACCGCGATATGCTGCGTTTCCTGATTCATCCGATCCAGGGAAACGAGGACCTGTTTGTCGAATGTCACGCTGCGGTACTCGATCAGCGCGACGTCACCGATTCCGGCGGCCATCGCGAAAAGCGCTACGTAATCGAGACCGATGTCATCGTCGGCAAGCAACGCTGGCCGATAGAGATGACGCTGACCAACCGTGATACCATGCGCTTTCGCATGCTGCTGGGACGCCGCGCGATGGAGAACCGATTCCTCGTCGATCCGGGCGCGTCCTACGTCAACGGCAGGTTGAGACCCCGAAAGTTATACCACCCCTAGTCGGAGAAAAAAATGAAAATAGCCCTGCTCTCGCGCAACCGCAAGCTCTACTCGACCCAGCGGATTATCGAGGCCGCAAAAAGCCGCGGTCACGAAATCGTCGTCATCGACGTGCTGCGCGCGTACATGAATATTGCCTCGCATAAGCCGTCGATCCATTACCGGGGCGAGGTGCTCGAAGGCTTCGAAGCGGTGATACCGCGCATCGGTGCGTCGGTGACCGCTTACGGCACCGCGGTGCTGCGCCAGTTCGAGATGATGGGCGTAACGCCGCTGAACGAATCGGTCGCGGTAACGCGCTCGCGCGACAAGCTGCGATCCCTGCAGTTACTGTCACGCAAAGGGATCGGCATGCCGTTGACTGGCTACGCGAGCAAACCGGACGATATCAAGGACGTGATCAAGATGGTCGGGGGGGCGCCGCTCGTGATCAAGCTTTTACAGGGCACGCAGGGCATCGGCGTGGTTCTCGCGGAAACCCAGAAGGCGGCGGAAAGCGTGATCGAGGGCTTCATGGGCGTCAAGGCCGATATCCTGGTGCAGGAATTCATCAAGGAAGCCGGCGGTTCCGATATTCGCTGCCTGGTTATCGACGGCAAGGTCGTCGCGGCGATGAAACGCCAGGGCGCGCCCGGCGAGTTTCGTTCCAACCTGCATCGCGGCGGTTCGTCGGCCCTGATCAAGATCACGCCCGAGGAACGCTCGACCGCGGTGCGCGCGGCTCGCATCATGGGGTTGAATGTCGCCGGTGTCGACCTGTTGCGTTCCAATCACGGACCGGTAGTCATGGAAGTCAATTCCAGCCCGGGGCTCGAAGGGATCGAGGGCGCCACCGGCAAGGATATCGCCGGCATGATGATCAGTTACCTGGAGAAGGTGAAACCGGGTAAGACCAGTACCCGGGGCTCGGGCTAGGAACTTGCGGCAGGTATGCGCTCAGCCATCGAAATAGCCGGCGTCAAGGTCGAACCCGGCAGCCGAAAATCGATCGACATTCCGCTGCCGAGTTTTTACACGCACAGCAGCGTGAACATGCCGGTGCACGTCGTCCACGGTCGACGTTCCGGGCCCGTGTTGCTGGTCTGCGCGGCGGTGCACGGCGATGAAATTAACGGCGTCGAAATCATCCGCCGCCTGCTCGGGCATCGCAGCCTGAATCGAATGCGCGGCACCTTGATCGCAATCCCGGTGGTCAACGTTTACGGCTTCGTTTCCAAATCCCGTTACCTGCCGGATCGCCGCGACCTGAACCGCTCTTTCCCGGGAACCGAAAACGGGTCAATGGCCTCGCGCCTGGCCAACGTGCTGATGAAACAAATCATTTCTCACTGCAGCCACATCATCGATCTGCATACCGGCGCGGTGATGCGCGAAAACCTGCCGCAGATCCGCGCCAAGCTGCGTGGCGACCCCGATCTCGAGGCGCTGGCGCGCGCCTTCGGCGTGCCGGTCATACTCGACGCCAACGTTGTCGAGGGGTCTTTTCGCGAGGCGGCGCATAATCTCGGTATCCCGGTATTACTCTACGAAGCCGGCGAGGCGCTGCGCTTCGAAGAAGTCGTCATCCGCGCCGGGGTCAAGGGTGTGCTCAACGTGATGACCGCGCTGGGCATGCGGCCGACACCGAAACGCCATCGCCAACCCGATACGATGATCGCCAACGCGAGCCGCTGGATGCGCGCGCCGCAAAGCGGCGTCATGCGGGCGCTAGTGGGTTGCGGCGCACATGTCACCGAGGGCGACGTGCTTGCCTACGTCAACGACCCGCTGGGCGAAAACAGCTGCGAGATTGTCAGCAACGTAAACGGAATCGTAATCGGAAAAACCAATCTGCCGCTGGTGTTCGCCGGCGAGGCGGTGTTCAATATTGCGGCCTTCGAAAAAGCCGAAACCGTGTCGAATCATATCGAGGCCTATCACGAAGAACTGTCTCCTGCCACAGATGAGGACGGCGGGGTCGAGCCGCCGCTCTACTAGGCCGGCGGGTGCAGCGAGCGACCCGGGATCAGGCCGCTTCGGCGGCCGGTCGCCGCGCCGGTTCTTCGCGAATCGGCCAGTGCACCACCGCGGCGAAGATGCCCAGCGCGACTCCAAGCCACCAGACCACGTCGTAGGCCCCGGTCAGGTCGTATAACAGGCCGCCGAGCCAGACCCCGAGAAACGATCCGAGCTGGTGCGAAAAGAAAACGATCCCGCCGAGCATGCCGAGATAACGGGTTCCAAACATGACCGCGACCAGGGCGTTGGTCGGTGCGACCGTGGACAGCCACAGAATGCCAATGACGATCGAAAAAATGACTACCGTGGTCGGCGTAGTCGGCGTCAGCATGAACCAGGTCACCGCGACCGAACGCCCCAGATAAATCAGTGCGAGGAATATCGGTTTCGAATAGCGCTGCCCGATCACGCCCGACGCGAGCGAGCCGAGTATATTGAAAAATCCGATCAGGCTGATTGCGACCACGGCCCAACGCGCAGCGATGCCGACGTCACCGAGGTAAGCCGGGAAATGCGCGGTGATGAACGCGACCTGGAAGCCGCAGACGAAGAAACCCGAGGTCAGCAAAATATAACCCCGCGTGGCGAAGGCTTCGCGCAGGGCTTCGCGCGCGCTTTGCTCGAACTGCGCGACCGCGCTCCTGGCGCTCGCGGAACTGCCGCGCAGCGGAATCGCGAGTAACGGGATGACGAGCATGATCAAACACAATGCGACTAGGCCGTCGGACCAGCCCAGTGCATCGATCAAACCCTGCGATATCGGCGCGAACAGGAACATGCCGGCCGAGCCCGATGCGGTGCCGAGACCGAAGGCGAAGGATCGCTTTTCCGCACTGACCCGGCGCGCGATCGCGGCTAGGATGACGCCAAAGGAACAGGCGGCGACGCCGAGCCCGACCATGATGCCGCCGCCGATATGCAGCCACAGCGGGGTCGGCGCAATAGCCATAACGACGAGACCGGAAGCGTACAGCAGCGCGCCGAAAGTCAGCACCCGCCAGGTACCGTGACGATCGGCGATATAACCAAAAAACGGTTGTCCCATACCCCAGAACAGGTTTTGCAGCGCCATCGCGAGGCCGAAGGTCGCACGGTCCCAGCCCTGGTCCTGCAGCATCGGTAACTGGAAAAAACCCATCGCGGAGCGGGGGCCGAACGCAAGCAGCGCGATGAGGCAGGCGCAACCGATCGCAAGTAGCGGTATTCTGGCTTTGTCGACGGTGCTCGGAATCAAGTTCGATTAATCGGGTTAGTGAAGACGGCCCCGGGAGTTTACAATAAGGCATTGCGCCCTGCGCACTTTAATCGACTGCTCCCGGAGACCCAGGTTTGACTATCAAGATTTTTACCACCGGCGGTACCTTCGACAAGATTTACTTTGACGCGCTGAGCAAGTTTAGTTTTGGCGAGACCATCATCGGCGAGCTGCTGGTCGAAGCCAACGTGAGCTTTACTTATGACATCGTCACGCTGATGCAAAAGGACAGCCTCGACATCGATGAGGCCGACCGTCAACTAATCCGCGACTCGATAACCGCCGTAGACAACCAACAGATACTGATCACGCATGGCACCGACACGATGGTCGATACCGCAAACAGCCTGTTCGATATTGACGGCAAGACCATCGTGCTGTTCGGCGCGATGCAACCAGCGAGAATGCGTTACAGCGATGCGATGTACAACCTCGGCGTCGCCAGTGCCGCGGTGCAGTTCCTGCCACCCGGCGTCCACATCGCGATGAACGGGCAGCTTTTCGATCCGCGCAAGGTACACAAGAATCGCGCGCAGGGACGTTTCGAGGCTAACCGCGACTAGCAATTGTCGCGGCACACCCCTGGCATTCTCGACATGACCACCAACCACCGCCCACGAGCTTCGCATGACCGTCCGCGCTAGCGCCAGGCTGATTCTGCCAATCATCGCGCTGGCGCTGGCCTTCGCGGTCTACCACGCGCTGCTCGCAAGCAGAACCGAGCGGGAAAAGCCGGTGCTCAGTGAAAAAATCTGGCAGGTCAGCGCAATCGAGGCACGGCGACAGTCGCTGTCGCCGACGATCATGCTCTACGGCAAGGTCGAGTCGCCCGAGTTGCTCCAGGCCGGTTCACCGGGCACCGGGGTCGTCGAACGTGTTCTGGTTCGCGCTGGTCACCAGGTACAGCGCGGCCAGCTGCTGATCGAACTCGACCAGCGCGACTTCGAGGCCGCGCTGCTGCAGGCCGAAGCCGACCTGCGCGATATCGACAACCAGATAAAGGAGTTGAATATCGCTCACGAGGCGAACCTCAGATCGCTGGCCACGGAGCGAGACCTGATGGCGCTGGCCGAGGACGAGGTTGCGCGTCTGGTCAAGCTGAAACAGAACAACCTGACCAGCGAAACCGAGCTCAACGGCGCGCGCAGCGAACTCGGACGGCAGCGACTCGCGGTCACCGCGCGCGAACTCGATGTCAAGAGCTTCCCCGCCCGGCTACAAATCCTCGAGGCCAGACGAGATCGGGCCGAGGCCAGGCGTAACCAGGATCGCCTCGCGGTGACTCGCTCGGCGGTGCGCGCACCGTTCGACGCGATTATCAGCCGGGTCCTGGTTTCCGCGGGGGACCGCGTATCGCTCGGTCAGACCCTGGTTTCGCTGTATCCCCGGGACAGTCTCGAAATCCGGGCGCACCTGCCGGCCAACCATATCGACGCGGTGCAACAGGCGCTCGCCGAGGGTCGTGTGCTCGAGGCCAGCGTATCCGGCAGACCGCAGCTCGAGCGGCTGCCGGTGCGCCGAATTGCGGGTGAGGCCGAGGCGACCGGCATTGATATCTTTTTCGCCACCCGCGGCGGCGGGGTGCGCCTGCGGCCGGGCGAACTGCTTTCATTGCAGCTGCAATTGCCCGCGCAGGACGGGGTTTTCGCGGTACCGTACCAGGCCATCTACGGTAACTCGCGGATCTACCGGATCGTCGACGGACGCCTGCAGGCAATCGATGTCGAAACGGTCGGCCAGACGCGCGATGCGGCCGAGGCGCGGGTTCTGATTCGCAGCGACCAGCTCGCGGACGGGGACCGGATCGCGACCACCCATTTGCCCAACGCGGTCGCGGGACTCAAGGTGCGTGTCGATGGCGACTAGCTTGCTCGGAGTCTTCGCGCGCCACCGGGTCGCGGCCAACCTGCTAATGGTAATCATGATCCTGGCGGGCGTGATCGCGCTGCAAAAGCTGAACGTGCAATTCTTCCCGAACTTCGAACTCGACCGGATATCGGTCAGAACCCTGTGGAGCGGGGCCAGCGCCGAGGACGTCGAGAGCGGTATTACGATTCCGCTGGAGCAACGCCTGCGCAGCGTCGACCGGCTGAAGGAAATGACGTCGACCTCGGCCAGCGGGATTTCCAGCATTACGCTCGAATTCGACGAAGACAGCAACATGCTGCTCGCGCTGGAGGAGGTTAAACGGCAGGTCGACGATTTCACCAACCTGCCCGAGGACGCCGAGTTACCGCAGGTGGTGCAATTACAGCGCTACGAATCGGTCGCCCGGCTGCTGATCAGCGGGCCGGCGCACATTGACGAGCTGCGCACGCTGGCGCGGCAGTTCGAACGCGAGCTGATTGCGGCCGGCATCGACAAGGTCGATATTTCCGGGCTGCCCGAACAGCAGATCCAGATCGAAATCGCGGCCGAACAAATGCAGCGGCTCGGCATCGGTCTCGACCAACTGGCCCAGCGCATCAACGCGGAAAGCCAGGATCTGCCGGCCGGCTTGATCGGCGAAGAAGACGGTGCGCGGGAAATTCGGGGCATGAACCAGCGCCGTTCGCCGCAGGATTTTGCCAGCCTGCCCGTCGTCAGCGAAGCCGACCGTCGCATCGATCTCGGAGATATTGCGCGTATCGAGCAATCGCACCTGCCCGGCTCGCCGACCATCAGCGTCGACGGTAAACGCGCCGTCGTGCTGGTGCTCAGACGCAACGAGACCGGCGATTCGCTGGAATCGGCAGAAATCCTGCGACAATGGCTCGAACGGACGCGCCCGCGGTTACCGCCGAATATCGAAATCCAGGTATTCAACGAGCGCTGGCAGCTGATCAAGGAGCGCATCATGCTGCTGGTGAAAAACGGCGCCGGCGGCCTCCTGCTGCTGCTCTTTATTCTTTACCTGTTTCTGTCCGCGCGCGTCGCCTTCTGGGTAGCGGTGGGCATCCCGGTCTCGTTCATGGCCACGCTGGCGGTGCTTTACCTCGTGGGCGGATCGATCAACATGATCAGCCTGTTTGCGCTGATCATGGCGCTCGGCATCATCGTCGACGACGCCATCGTCGTCGGCGAAGACGCACAGGCGCATTTCGAGAAAGGCGAAGATCCCTTAATGGCCTCGGAGGGCGGCGCGCGGCGCATGCTTGCCCCGGTGATGGCGTCCTCGCTGACCACGATCGCGGCTTTTCTGCCACTGATGCTGGTCGGCGGCACCATGGGCAGTATCATGGCGGCGATTCCGATCGTGATTATCTGCGTCATCATCGCCTCCCTGATCGAGAGCTTCCTGATCCTGCCGGGGCACTTGCGTCACGCCTTCGTGCGCGGTCGCGGCTTGCAGGAGTCGCCGCTGCGGCAACGCCTCAACCGCGGGTTCGAGCGCTTTCGCGACCACTGGTTCAGGCCGCTGGTGCGCCTCGCGATCGAGTTTCGCTGGACCACCCTGGCCGGTGCAGTCGGCCTGCTGGTGTTCGCCGCGGGACTGTTTTTCGGCGGCAAAACCGGCTGGCAGTTTTTTCCGTCACCGGAATCCACCACGGTTTATGCCAACGCGCGCTTCGTCTCCGGAACCTCATCGAAACTAGTCGACGAATTTGTCGACCGGGTTGAACGCGAACTGTTGAACACGATCGAGGACATCGATGAAACCGTGGTCTCGACCTATTACCGCGTGCACGCATCCACCACCGGACAGGGCATCGCGATAACCGGCGAGCGCGCGGGTTCGATTTACGTGGAGCTGCTCAGCTCGGACCAGCGGAGCACCGATAATGCGACCTTTATCGATAACTGGCGATCGCGTATCGACGTGCCGCCCGGCGTGGAAAGTTTTCAGATTACATCGCGCCAGGTCGGGCCGTCACGTCGCGAACTCTCCCTGCGCCTGACCGGTTCGACACCGCAGGTGCTGAAAAACGCGGCGCTGGACCTGGCACAGACGCTCGAATCGATACCCGGCGTCAGCGCAATCGACGACGATCTGCCCTACGGGCGTGAACAGCTAATCTATGCACTGACTCCGGCCGGCGAAGCGGCTGGTTTATCGATTACCGACATCGGCCGCCAGCTGCGCGCCGCTTATGACGGGATCGTGCTGCAGCGCTTCCAGCAGGGCGCCGATGAAATCGAGGTTCGCCTGCAGTTACCGGCCACCGAACAGCGCCGCCTGGACAGCCTGCAAAACCTGCCGATTCAGCTGCCGGGAGGAGATTTCGTGCCGCTCGAATCGGTCGCCCGCTGGCGCTCGTCACAGGGTTTCGAAACCCTGCGGCATTTCAACGGCAGCCTGTCGGTAGACGTCAGCGCGGACGTCAACCCGGCGCTGAACAATACCGCCGAAATCGTCTCAGACCTGACCCGCTCGACGCTGCCCGCGCTGGCCAGCCGTTACGGCATCCAGTACAGCGTCGAGGGACGCTCGGCGAGCCAGCGTGAAACCTTCGCCGATATGCGCCTCGGCGCGATCATCGCGCTAGTCCTGATGTACCTGGTGCTGGCCTGGGTATTCTCGTCCTACGGTTGGCCGCTGGTGGTGATGCTGGCGATCCCGCTGGGACTGATCGGCGCCGTCATCGGACACTGGCTGCTCGACATGAACATGACCATTCTGTCCGTATTCGGATTTTTCGGCCTGTCCGGCATTGTGGTTAACGATTCGATTATCCTGGTTATTTTTTACCGGCAGCTTCGCGAACGCGGGATGGGCGTCTACGATGCGCTCGTCGAAGCGGCCTGCCAGCGCCTGCGCGCGGTCCTGCTGACCTCGCTGACGACGATCGCCGGACTGACGCCGTTGCTGTTCGAGACATCGCGCCAGGCCCAGTTCCTGATCCCGATGGCCGTATCGATCGCGTTCGGTCTCGCCTTCGCAACGCTGTTGATTTTACTCGTGATCCCGTCGCTGCTGTCGATTTACGAGGACATCCGCCTCGTCCTCGAACGCGCTCCCGAAACCGTCCAGGAGTCATCGTGAACCAGTTCTCCCGTCTGCAAAAAGAGCAGTTGCGCGCCGTAGCCGAACCGATATGGCGCAATATCGTCAGCGCCGCCCGTGAGCAGGATTACGCCCGCTTCTCGCGCGGCTTTTCCAACGACCTGCTGGCCAAGCTGTCGGAAGAACACTTCCGCCAGAGTTGCGAGGATTTTCCGCTGCTGACGACAATCGAGCCCGAGTTCGAATTTATCGACTCGATTCATCGCGAGAACGCGGTTACGATAATATGGCGCCTCGCGAGCAGCGAGTTCGCGGGAGAGTTTCTCGGTCTTTTGACCCTGCAGAGCGGCGCTTCCGGAATGGAGATTACCGCGGTTTCGATCAGCTAGCACAATCGCCGCGAAAAATTTTTCACGGCGAAATCGAGTAAACGCCGCGGCCCGATGCGGTGGTCACTCTAGTCGGTGCCACCGACCGTAATTTCATCGATCTTCAACGTCGGTTGGCCAACGCCGACCGGTACGCCCTGCCCTTCCTTGCCGCAGACACCGATCCCCTGGTCGAGTTCCAGGTCATTCCCTACCATCGAGATTCGCCCCATGACGTCGGGTCCGGATCCGATCAGGGTCGCCCCCTTGACCGGCGCGGTAAGCTTGCCTTTTTCTATCAGGTAAGCCTCGGATAGCGAAAACACGAAGCGGCCAGACGTAATGTCGACCTGGCCGCCGCCGAAATTGACCGCGTACAGCCCCTTGTCCACCGACGCGATGATTTCTTCCGGGTCGCTTTCCCCGGCACGCATGTAGGTATTGGTCATGCGCGGCATCGGCAGGTGAGCGAAGGATTCGCGACGACCGTTCGACGTCGACTGGCTTCCCATCAGGCGTGCATTCAACTTGTCCTGCATGTAACCGACCAGCACGCCGTTTTCGATCAGGGTCGTGCACTGTGCCGGCACGCCCTCGTCGTCCACGGTTAGCGAACCGCGGCGGTTAGCCAGCGTGCCGTCATCGACCACTGTGCATAGCGGTGACGCCACCAGCTCGCCCATGCGGTTGCTGAACGCGGAGGTACCCTTGCGGTTGAAATCTCCCTCGAGGCCATGGCCGACGGCCTCGTGCAACAGCACGCCCGGCCAGCCCGGGCCGAGCACCACCGGCATGCTGCCGGCCGGGGTCGCCACCGATTCGAGATTCGTCGCGGCCTGCCGGACCGCGTCGCGAGCCAGTTCGTAGGCCCGGTCGGTATCGAAAAAAACGTCGTAGGAATGGCGC
This sequence comes from Gammaproteobacteria bacterium, assembly GCA_041564355.1. Taxonomy (GTDB): domain Bacteria; phylum Pseudomonadota; class Gammaproteobacteria. The sequence continues at coordinate 9,955 of JBFGQE010000046.1, forward strand.
CCCCCGGCGCCGGCGGTACCCTGTTCACGCCGACCATCGTGGTGCATCAGCACGGTAACGTTGAGCCGCACCAGCGGGCGGATATCCGCCGCGAGCGTGTTGTCGGTCGCGGCAACCAGCACCTGGTCGATACCGCCCGACAGCGAGATGATCACCTGCTCGATGCGTTCGTCGAGAGAGCGCGTGTAGGCGTCGAGTTTTTTCAGCAGATCGACCTTGTCTTGGGCACTGCGCCCGTCGACCGGGTTGACCGGGGCATACAACGGCTCGACCGGTTTGTCGCGCAATGCGATGGCAGTTCTGCCGGACTGGCCCTGGCGCACGATCGCGCGCGCGTTGTTCACCGCCTGCGTGATCGCGTTGCCGTGCAAATCGTCGCAATAGGCGAAGCCGGTTTTCTCCTCCGACATGGCGCGTATACCGACCCCTTTTTCGATATTGAAACTGCCTTCGCGCAAAATCCCGTCGTCCATGACCCAGGATTCCTGCTGGCTGGTCTGGAAATACAGATCGCCGGCGTCGATGTGCGGCCCCTGCAACGCGCCGAGGAAACCGTTGAGCTGATCCAAACCCAGCTCGCTCGGCTCGAGAATATTCTTACTCACCTTTTCTAGTGTCGATGTCATTGCCTGTCATAACTCCAGTTCGTCACGGCTGCCCACCATGAGCAGTATTTCATCGGCCGCCTGGGCACCGGGTCGAAGCTCGATATAATCCGCCGAGATGCCGAGCGATATCAACCAGTCGCGCAGCTCGGCCGCCCAAAGCTCGCCAATGTCTTCGCCCGGGTACCGAATCACGATCAGCGCGTTGGCGCCCTGCTCCCAGTAGCGCACCGCGGCACGCACGGCATCGAGCTGCGGGATCACCGCACCGCTGCGCGGCCGCGCCCATTCATCCGCGCTCAGCGAAAACAGGCGCACGGTGTTGGCGGAGGCGACACCACTGGCGGCGAGCACCGCGCTTAAAACGAGGCTAGCGATCGATAGTCGGTAATTCTCTCTGGTTTTCATCTACTGCCTTGATTAACTCGATTTTCGGGTCTTCCCAGCTTCCGGTGATCCGATATTCGACCTCGACCGCGTCGTCGATGGCTTTCTTGAACAGGTTTTGCAGTAACAGCAATCCCCAGCCAACCGAGCTGCCGGCCGATACCGCACCGATTACCGGCAGGGTCTGGCGAATATTCGGCGTGACACGCATTACCTGGTCGTAGGTCTGGTCGATGATGCCGGTCTTGCCGCTAATCTTGATACTCGCCGCCGGTCCTTCCATCTTCGTGTCTCGGGTCGTGAGTTCGCCGTCCTGCAAATGGTAGGTGCCGTCTATCTTATCAAACTCCATACCCTTGATCAGTACATCCGAGAAATCTAGCGACAGCCGTCGGGGCAGCGCGCTCAGGCTCAACAGGCCGACGAAACGGCCGCTCCCGGGCTCGACGTTATTCAGCACGCCGTCTCTGATCTTCAACTTGGCGTCAGCGGTGACTTTTTCAAGGTCGAAGCCAGGCAGCGGCGCGGGCCACTCCAGCGCCGCGGTGAAATCAATCGTGCCGTCGCGCATCGCGTTGCCGAACCCGAGCCCGCTCATTGCCTCGCCCAGCCGCGTTCCCTGCACCGTCATGTCGAGCGTCGATTCATGAGATTCCGTATACGGGTGGTAGCGCCAGCTGCCGACGGCGGCAAGCTCGACCTGGTCGCGCTTGAGGCTGATATTTTCGAGTGTCAACGTATTATCCGTAACGCGAGTCTTGAGCCTGAGATCGGTAAAGCGCATGCCGTGGTACTCGAGCGTCTTGCTGTGCAGGTCGATATCGCCGACGTTTTGCGGTCGCAAATTCGAAATCCGGGGCGGCTGCTCGGGTTTATCGATGCGCAGGTGTTCGAGATCGAGTTTCAACGCAGCCCGCCGCGGCGCGTCGAAGCTGCCTTTGACCTGCGCCGAATCGATCGTGCCGAAAAACCCCTGTTCGCTCTGCATTGCCTCGAACGAGACCGAAGTCAGGCTTCGACCGAAAGCCCGCACTTCGTCCACCACCAGGTCCGCCTCTCGGAGCAACGAGGGATCGGCCCCGCCGGAAGCCCTCAGCGTCGCCCCCCAGTCATCCAGCGATAAATAGGGCAGGTAGCCGTAGAGGTGCAATCCGGGGCTTTTGGCCGGTTGCAACTTGCTGGCGAACGCGACGTGCAGCTGGTCGAGCCGAACCGCGTCGACAGTCTCGATATCGAAGCGTCCGCGCGATCTGACCGCCTTGCCGAAGGTCGCGGCTGTCTCGATGTGTTCGCTGAAAAAATCGATGTCCGCGGTGATCCGACTCGCGCTTTCCGCGGTCTTGGCAAAAGGCCGGGGGAACGTCAGGCGTGTGCCGACCAGGTCGCTCGCCGCGTTCAAGCGCAGAACCGGGCCCTCGGCGGCGTCTGATCGTGGCGCGAAACTGAGGCGCAATTGCCATTCGCTTCGACCCTCGATCATCGGCTGCAGCCTGTCCGGTAATCGTTGCATCAGGTTGCGGCTGTCGAGCAGGCCACGCGCGTTTAACAGCGTCCGTCCGCTTTGCGCTTCGGGGACGACGTCGATCGTCAGCGGATCGCCGAAGAATAGCGCGTTAATCTGCCGGCCTCGAATCGTGCGATTGTCGATGCTCAGTTCACCGTTAATCGCGGATAAATCCAGTCCCCAATTGTCTGATCGCGCCGCGCCATCTCGGATTTCGAGCTCGACCTTAACCACGGGTTCGGGTGCACCCCTCAGCGGCAGGCTGACATCGACATGCGAATGAATCTTACCCTCGAGATCGTGCAGATTGCTGAAAGGCCGGCGAAAATCGCTGCCCACCGGCGTGGTCAGCCAGGTCTCGACCGCGGTTTTTGCGTCACTGACGCTGTGGACGGCCAGTTTGAGTTCAGCACTCGCGTACTCGGCAATCGAAGCCCTGACGCTCGCGGTATCGATCTGGCCGTAACTGACCCGGTCGAGTTCGACCTCGACGCCGACATTGTGAAACAGCACCCGGCCGCTCGCATTTTTGGCAGTCTGCCATTTAGGATCGAATGACACCTCCGCGTCGTCGAGTTCGAAATCGACAAAAAATTCTCCCGCGCGGTTATCGTCGAGCTTGCGAATATCGCGCAAGCGGCCGTGAAACTGGAAATCGCCCTGCGGCACCCGACCGTCAATGATTGATCGGTCCAGCCAGGCAAGTGTTTTCGGCGGCAGTATTTTGACCGGGAGATACTTGCTCTTGCTGCTGCCCACCCCGTCCCCGAAGCCGGCGCGTATGAAAACAAACGGTACGTCGTTGGGATCGGCTTCCAGCCACATGCGTCCGGTCAGCCTGAGATCCGGGTTCACCGCGCTGGCTCTTTCCACCGCGAGCATGAGACGCTCATCCCGCCACGCCAGCGCCGCATCGACTTCGAGTTCGTCGAGTTCGATGGGTGCGCGCAACTGGTCGGCAAAATCCAGGCTGACCTGTCGACCGGTCAAACCGATCCGCGCGCGACGGCCACCCAGTAGCACCTCGACGTCGAGATTCTTTATCCCGGGCAGTTTACTGCTGGCGACGCTGTCGAGGCCGACCACGCGGGTGCGCAGACGGAGATCCTGCGGGTTGGCGGGATCGATACTGACGATCAGGTTTTCGATGCGCCCCTTGAACCTGCCCTCGCTTAGCGGCCCGCCAATCGCGGGCGGCAGTAACTGTTCGGCAATTCCCCCTGCCGCGGATATCTGCAACCGGTTTACCAGCGCCGAAACCCGCTGTTGCGCGCCGTTTTCGAGGCGTAGCTGAACGTGAAAACTGCGGTAATTGCGGCCATCGAGATTGAAGCGCTGCATCTTGTTGTTGATATCCCATCCGGCTTCACGTCTGAACGCATTAAAGGTTGAATGATAATTGATCGCCAGCAACGGCTTGTCGGTGCCGGCCTGAAATAATCCGTTCTTGATCACGATATCGCCATTGATCGCGATCAGGCGCGAGCCGGACAGGTTGAACCAGGCCTCGCCGTCCAGCGCGCCATCCTGCAGTCCCCAGGTATCGATGCCGAACAGGTCGGCAACCG